>NZ_CP081904.1:0-33055 GCF_020091425.1 Parabacteroides goldsteinii
ATGAGCGATATAACCGGGGAAATCAGGTTTTCGATCTGATAGGCGTTCGATACGACAACCAATTTCGGACATTCCGGATCTATCAGGTTAAAGTCGAAATCATTTCCGGAAAGGACATAACACACCTTTTTTTCGTTGGCGAGCGTGCTTAGACTGTTGGTAAGGCTGCTTAGATAGCTGCTTTGCGTCTTGGGGCTGTCCTTTGCGTCCAGGAATGCCCCGGCCAGTACCCGGCTCTGGTGCTTGCCCTCCAGGAACGACGTTATCCGGACAGTTCCGGCCGAACAAATGAAATTAACGATATGGGGTATCGTGCAAAACTGCGGATAATCGTTATAAAACCGGATCGAAACGCCCCTTAATATCCCCAACGCCCCGTTAAACCACTCGTCCCGTTTGCCGTCCTTTCCCTGGTAGGCGGTCAGCATATCATCCATTAGCTGCAAGAACAAGGTTTCATTCTTCACCACGGAAGGACGTATCGGATTTGTCCGGTGCGTCCGTTCCATATCCGTGAAACTGATCTGGAAGCACCCATAAGGGTAATTATGTTTTTTTACCAGGTGTACGGCTGTCCTTGCCAGATCGAAATCCTTGTAATTATAGACAAATCCGGCAAACCCGGCCTGTATATACTGGCTTAACAAGGGCTTTCCTATGCTTTTGGTCTTTCCGGAGTTCGCCCCACCATAGACCAGGAAATTATCGAACGGATCGGCAAAGGTTATTTTCCTCCCTCCCCCGGCCGACAGTTCAAAACGGTATTTCTGTCCTTTTTGCTGCTGTTTCCCGGAATTTGGAAGCAACAGCACAACAACGATGATCCCCACCAGGCAGGCGATCCCTATAATAATATACATCATCATATCATAACTCTTTAAACGGGTTTAGAAAACTGCCGATCTGTTTTATCAGCATCATTTTTATATTAGCCGGGTTCTGTATAAGGCTGACGGCCTTTTTCACGTTGCCTACAAGCATCCTTTCCGTCCGGAAGCTATCCCCCAGGATCTCGTTTATCAGCTTTTGTTTGGCCTTACCACCGATAAACCCGACCGTCTTGTCTGCGCTTCGGTGCGTTCCCCTTTCCCTTTCCCGGCCTCCGGTATCTTTGGCGTACCCGGTAAAGGCAAGCAAATCCCGGCGTTCCATAAAGAAAGAACTTTCCCCCTTGATGTAGGTATAGTTTCCGGCCTCGTCCCTTTCGATCGTATATCCCCTCTCCCTCATGGCCTTGTTTATCTGCCTTACCGTCCGGTATTCGGGATTTGCCAGGCACTCCCTAAGATCCTCGTTCCTGACTGCGTACCCATGCTTGTATCGGTCTATCAGATTGATCTCATTCTCGTATGCGTATTTCCGGATCGCCGAAATCGGCACATAGGTTTTCGTTTCCCTATCAAACAGTACATCATAAGACACCTCTTTAAGCTCTTTCCTGTATTTCACCGGATCGGGTTCAGGCATGGGCGTTTCCGCTTCGTTTTCCGTTTCTTCCGGATGTGCCTCGCTCCCCGGCGTTTCCTGCTGTGGCTGCTGCGCTTCCTCCTTTGTTTCCGGCTTTCCGGTCACGCTTTTATCCTCTTCCGGCTCGATCGGCACTTTCTGGTATGTCAGGAAAGAAATATTCTTGGCTTCCAGGCCGTTTTCCCGGTAGGCCACGCCCTCCTGCTTGTACTTGTACAGGTTAAACCGTTCGATAATGCCCTCCATGTGGCGGCTCTCCAGTTTCGGATCGGCGAATTTTTTCAGATCCTTGTGCCGTATGCTCACCCGTTCACCCTCCCGTGAAAAGGAATGTACCCCTTTCCGTACCTTATGCGTGTAGCCTTGTTCTTTCATGGCTACGACAATCTGGTTAGCGGACGTAAAACGGTAGTTCTCCAACAGGTTTTTAAGCTCCGGGTTCTTGATCTTCTTCAAGACGGCTTCGGCCGTCGGTTCGCTTTTCACCAGGTTTATTTGATGCTCGTATGCGAACTGCCGGACGGTGGCGAACGATACCGTCGTATGGTTTTGTTCATCATAAACCACTTTATAAGCGACCTCTTTCAAGGCCTTTTCCCCCTTCTGTGCTTCATCTTTTACATATGTCGAGAAACTTATATCCTTTACCTGCAAACCGTTCTCCCTGTACCCGGCCGGGTTCGCCTCGTACTTTGTCAAGTCGAAACGTTCCGTTATGCTTTTTAGCTGCTCGTCAGACAGAGGTTGTTCGAACGCTTTCAAGAGCCTGTGTTCAACCTGGAACACTTCACCCTCCCGTGAAAAGGAATGCACCCCCTTCCTTACCTGGTGCGTGTAACCTTGTTCCCTCATGGCTGCGACGATCTGGTTTGCCGCCGTAAACTGCTCGTCCTGCAATATCCTTTTAAGCTCCGGGTTCGTGATCTTCCCGATCTCGGCCGATACCTGCGGACGTACATAAGTTTCCCCCTCTTTGGCCTGGTAATCGAATTTCCGGTTAAAACATTCCTGTACCCTGACTTTCCAGCCCTCATGTGAAAAACCCCGTTTCACCGTCCCCCTGCCCTCCAGTTCCCAGGTGTTCCCGGCCGATTTAGCCCCCGGAGAAAGTTTCACTTTCCCGTCCAGGCTCTTGCGTGAAACGATTACGTGAACGTGTAAGTTCAGACCGGGTTTAGGCTCTCCGATCCTGGCGATCCCCTGTTTCACCTCTTCATCTTCCGGATGATAGGATCGTTCCGTTTCCACACGTGCGTAATACATGAGATCCTGGCCTCCCCTAATATTGTCCCGTCCGAAGTTCAAGGCGTATTCATCCATAGCCGAACGGGTGAACGCCTCCAGCTTTTGGAAAACCTCTTTTTTCTCCTGTGGTGTAAGTTCCTTAAAATCGTCCACTTTCCGGCCGATAAGGTGCATTTGTTCCGACTGCGACGGATTGAGCGAAAGCATGAAGAATTTAGCGTCGTTAGCCCCTAACGCCTTTTTGTTCCCGTCTATATCCATAATTACCCGTTCGGGTGAAATATCCTGCTCCGTATGGGAGAAAAAACGCTGTCCCTCCCCCGTTTCCTTTTCCAGATAACGCACCAGGTCGTGACAGCTTCCCGTATTTCCGCTTTTCACGTCCTCGGCCGGGTGTACTTTGGCAAACATAGGCTTATCTCTTTAGTTCGTCCTTTAACCTTTTCACCCACATATCCAGCGTATTACGGTCTATCTCATAAACCGTATCGTTGAATGTCGGTATCTTCTTCACCTCGTCGATACGCTCCACGATCTCCAGGATCTTGTGCGTATTGCATCCGACGGCCGGAGTTCCTTTCTCCTGCCGGGCTATTTCGAGATCCGTTTGCAGTTTCCCGGCCTTCTCCCGGTTTTCCCTGGCTTCCTGTTCCAGTTGCTTGGAACGCTCCAAAAGTTCCTGTACCTGTGAGATGTGCATATATTCGTCCGGATTGTCCCCCGGCGTTTTCACTTCCCCGACAAGCGACAAAAGGAGTTGTTCGATGTTTTTCAGCCTTACGTTAGTGGATTTCTCAATGCCCCGGACAACTTCGATCACCCGGCTTGCCTGCTCTTTGGCCGCAATGTTCGGCGGCATTACATTCGACTGCGGGGTGATCCCCGTTGTTTCAAAATAGAGTAACATTTCGGCCACGAACGCATCGTGCGATTTGTTTCCTTTCAGCATATCAAGCCTAAACCTTGTACTCTCCTTTATACGGATAGACGTATCTTTACTTGTTGTTGCCATAATTTCACGTATAGGGGTTTGCATACATAAATATCGGCTACAATATACTATAATTCAATGAATTATCAAAATAATGTATGCAATATGTATGCAATTCGCATACATATAAACAAGTAAACAGTTATATATCAGTGATTTAGAAAATCAGCATTGGACTAAGTCCAATGACTGCTTGCTCACTTTGGTAAACCGTCGTTCTCTCTCTCCTTGCTTCGCTCGTCGCTCCTGGAACGCTCCGCACGGCTTCGCTCCAATACATCAGACACCCAGCCCCCAAAATGCACATTACAAATGTACACCGCCCCCCAAAAAAGTGTACATTTGTAAAACGGCGGCAATCGTTCCGATCACCTTATATTTTACAACACAAAAACAAAATTTTACACATTTTAACGCGCGGAAAAATCGCACTAAAGAAACGCTTCGCTCATTTTTTCTCCGTTTCTCATTTTCCGTTTTCAAAATGCACATTTTCCAGCCGTTTTTGAAGCCTGTGATTCCCTAAGATTTTCCTTCTTTGTGAGAATAGTCTTTGTAGAGGTTCTTTGTAAGAAAGCGTTTTTTCATTTATAATTAACTGAAATACAAATCGTTATAAGTGAAAAGACACAACCTAAAATACTCATTTTACTAAAATCCGAAGGGGGAAAATACTTATTTTACTAAAATTACCCCCTCCAATAAATACCCATTTTACTAAAGGTTACAATAAAAAGTACTTGGTATTTTTTGGCGGTATCTTTTATTTCTTTAACTTTGTCCCGAACTCAAAAAAAAAGCCTATGGCGACCAACGACATCACCCTCTATATTCCTCCTACGGAGGAAGAAGTAATGTTAATCCAGCCGAATAACGTAACATTCGGCCAGTACTCTGTGACCGAGTGGCAAGAAAACCTCCTGACGCTCATAAGCGACCAGATCCAGCAACACATGACCAGGGAAAAACAACTGCCTAAAGACCTCTTTAACCAGCCTGTCGTCGAGATCAAATGCGACGAAGCCGGGGGGAAGAACAACAAGAGCAAAGTTCTGAAAGAGGCTATCGCCATGATGCGGAAAAACTTTTCCTTTCGCTGGGTGCATCCCAATATCCACCAGACGGTGGAAACGTTCGGGGTGGTGATAACGACGGTACACAACATCAAAGGCACAAACCGGGTAGCCCTGACGCTCAACCCCTGGGCGATCCCTTTCCTGCTCTACTACGGTACGGGTGTCGGCGGTACAAGGTACGGGAAGAACATCGCCTTAACCCTCCGGGGCAATTACACCAAGCGGCTCTACAAGATCATTTGCAGCCAACGGGACAGACGGGAGTATTATTACTCGATCGACCAATTCTGCAAAGACCTGGAGATCCCGGCCTCCTACTCGAATGCACAGATCGACCAAAAGGTTTTAAGGCCTGCACAGACACGAATCAAGGAAAGCGAGGCCGATGTATGGTTCGATTACAAATTCATCTGCAAAACGCCTAAAAAGGGGCAAAAACCGAAAGCCGACACGATTATCCTGTTCATCCATGCGAGAAATCCCCAAGAACTGCGAGGCGACCAGCAACAACAATACTCGTTCGTTTACCGTTGGGTTTACGGTGCTTTAAGCTATCCGAGCGACAACACCCCGGTAAGGGCACTCGACAAGATCCTGGAAAGCGGACGGCTGAAAGACGTGTACGACCGTTGTGCATATTACGACGATAAGGTTTGCAGCGGTGAAATGAGTACAGCCCACGCACAAAATTCACTGGCAAAGATGCTGCGTGAGGATTTCGGTATCAAGGCCAGGGGGAAAAAGAAAGATCCCGACCTGTTTGGTTAAATCCGGAAGATTTTCTATATTTGTGTGCGGCCGGGGTGGTTCCCGTCCGTCTGGGGGCTGACGGCTATTGCACGTCAAGCCTTAAAAGTGGGGCGAATTGACGTATTACGACATCCCCACTTTTTCATATACCCCTATATTGTAATGCACATTACAATAATACTAAAATACTAAGATTAGTATAGACTTATCTTAGTATTTTAGTAAAACGAGTATGCTTGAAATCTGCCTCCGGCGGGGTTTTTACTGGGGGCTTCTGACCTTTGCACTGTTTCCTATTGTTCCGTAAAATCAGTGTCGCACAGTCCGCACCTTAACACCAGCCCGGATTTTCCCCACACGTTACAGCCGCACCCACAGGTGTATTTCTTCCGCTTTCCGCTTTTGCTCTCCCCCTCGTCCGGATCTTCCGGTTCTTCCGTTTCGTCCCCGTCGCTTCCGGCGATGCGGATCGGCCGGGTAGGTACGGCCGCCAAAGTCGGCTTGTACCTAAGCCGCAAGTTTTGCAGATCCTCCCGGCTTAGCGTATTGAAAACCTGCTCGAACTTCCCTCCCGGAATGATATAATGCGTAATGCTCTGGCCTGTCCTTTTGCCTCCGGCCTCCCCGGTGTCGGACGGCATCAGTCCGACCTGGATCATCTTGTCAGCCCATTGCGAATTATGATACCCTCCCCGGCTCGGCCTGCCGAAATCCTCCTGCCACAAATGGCACATTTCATGTACCAGGGTAGAATGCCAGTCCCGATCTTCCCGGTTCATAAAATCGGGGTTGATGCTGATCTCGTGAACGACCTTTTTTTCCTGCCCGTCCCCTCTCCAACGGTTGGCGGCGAAAAAGCCGAACGCCCCACCGTGACGGGACATATTCACGATACATTCCGAAAGCTCACCGTTAAAAATTGCGTCGTTGTAAAACTGATACAAGTCGTCCAACGTCTTAAACTGGATCGTCGTTATCATAAGCCTTTTGTTTTTCAATCTGAATGCAAAGATACGGATATTTTTGTAATGTACATTACAAAAATACTAAAATACTAATATTAGTATAACCGGATATAAAAGATACCCATTTTACTAAAATACTTGAATAAGTACACGTTACGTTTACAAAATACACTACTGTAATGCGCATTACAAAAATACTATTTTTAGTATTTACTAAAAAAAGCGCATCTATCCCAAAGATTATTCGAGAGATTTTTTTATCTTTCGGCCGAAGAATCCCGGAACGGAAATATTAAAAATATCCACGTTCCCAATAAACCATATACGCCCATGTTTCCAAATTACAAAGACTTTCAGATAGCTGTTTACTACACGCTGGGAAAAGCACTTCCCAAGCATATAGAGGAAGTGCAGACGGAGATCATCGAGAATTTCGATATAAAATACAATTCCCCCATGCTCGCACACCCGTTACTGCGTACCCCCATTTACGAGAAAATCATCCTCCGTATATTAGATACAATGGAAGATTTAAAAGAGATCCGCTTTTCCGACGACCGTACCCATGTCGTCCTTACCGGAAGGGGTAAACATCTCCTGGACGAGTACGAGAATGAAATGAATCAGAGGTTGCCTTTCATCATAAGCCGTAAAAAGTTCAAACGTCACACCCAAGAAGAGTTAGCTAAGGCATACCGGGAACTCAATGAATATCCCGATTAGTTTTTCTCCCAGGATTGAGCGTACGAACTAAAATACTAAAAGTAGTATCTACTATTTTTAGTAGATGTAGTATCAAACGAAACGTTTCTTTAAGGCGATGATCGGGTTTATCATCGTCTTGTACATTTCCAGGGGTTCACCCATAAGCTCGCACCGGATTAGGTGTATCAGCCTCTCGTCTTTCGGATCTGTCGGCTGCGGCTGGCAGTCCTTTCCCGTCCTGGTCTGATCCTCCAGTTCGGCCACTAAAATATACTGGAGCGTAAAGATGTCGGCCACGGTTTCCACCTCTCCGGCCACCTGTCGGTATAACTTCCGGTACTCCGGCCAACGTTCGGTATCATAGATATTCGCCTCGATATAGGCGTTTATCTGCGGAGTGGTGGCCGTCTGCTCGATTTCCACACCGGAAAGCCTGCGGATCACCTCTATTTTAAGTTTTTTCCCGGTAAACTTCTGTTTCGGCCTTAACCCGTATTGCGGCATTTCCCCCAGGGAGATAAACAGCTCTTTATCCCCCTTTCTCCGGTAAATGAAATATTCCGCTATCATCGTTCGGGGATATTCAAAACGTGATCCACTAACAGGGCTTTGTCCTCCGGATTTGCCTTTATCCAGAACAGCGACCAATTCAAGGCGTTTCCATACTCGTTAATACCGTTTTCCCGGACGGTCTGCCCGGCTGTCGGGGAAATCCCTTTCAGGCATGAAAGCGCATTATTATTGCCAAACATGGCATATCTGTTAAAGGCTTCCAACTCGAAAGGATAAATATCAAACCTTTTCTTTCCCTGGACGACCTGCGCAACAATCCGGCTATCATAGTCCGGATATTTGTCGGGTTCGACCTTAATCCCCAGGTTCTCCAGCAAAGCCCGGTTTATCCGATCGTCCGTCCCCAAATAAAACTGAAAGAAATCCCCGTCATACCCCCTGTATTTGCCTAAAAGATGCGCATACAGTTCCGCATCCACTTTTCCGTAAATACAACTCTTTATAAAATCCTCGTCGATACGGTTTCCTGCTATCGCATTGGAAACAACATCAATAATCTGTATAATCTTCGGTTTGTTCATATTACATTATTTTATCTACAAATATATATCTATCCAATCAAAAAACGCATTATCAGAGCTATGAAAGCGAAACGGAGTGTAGCGGCAAAGCGTTTTTTGGTTCTTTTTGGGGCGAGTGCCAAAAAGAACTCCCCCCGAAAGGCTGTCCCCCTTTCGGGGGATCTTCCTTGTATCATGCCACCTGTTCCGCTTCATCTGCTGCCGTTTCCTCGCTTTCTACGGAGATATTCAGTTTCCCGGCTATCATCTTGACAATTTTCATAGCGTCGGCCAGTACGTTTAAAATGAACTTGGGTTCTTCCCGGATCGCCTTTATCCAGCTTTTCAGATAAGCTGCGTTTTCAGTGCGTATATGTTCGGCTATCCCGAAAAACATTCCTGCCAGGGCTGCGGCGAACTCGGCCGTTAATTCCTCCTTGCCGTATTCCTCTGATCCGAACGGGTGCGCAAGATCCCGGTTCAATCGGGTGGGGTGTCCCGTGGAATGTCCCATTTCATGCAGAAGCGTTTCGTAAAAGCTCTGCATATCGACGAACTGCGAGCGAAGCGGCACTACGATATAATCGGCTAAAGGAGAATAGAAAGCCCTGTCGCCTTGCTGCTCCCGTATCGGGCAAAACCAGCTTTTCGCCTCCAGCATGGCGTCTATTTCGGGGTGCGCCTCTCCGGTTGTCCCGTCGGGCTGCTCTGCCTGTCCCCCTCTGAACTTCTCCCTTAACGCTTCCCATTCTTCCGGCCTCACGTCCGAAAAATTGGTCTGATCCAGGTTAAAGACCGAGTAATATTTATAGGTCGGTATAACGTTGTATTCCTGTTGCTGCTCCCGGCTTAACGCCTTGTATTCCTCAAAGGTTATTTTCTTGCGTGTTTCCTTGTGGTACACGTAGAAAAGGAAGTAATAGACCGGAAACGATTTCGATCCTTTCAGCACGGAGATCCCGGCCTCTTTCGCCTGGTTGAATGTCATAAATACGGGTGTCTGGTACTGGAATTTCTCGCAAAGGAAAAGAAGTAAAAAGGCGTTACCTCCGGCGTACCTGCGTCCTGTGAGGTTCTGCGGAAAGAAATTGCGTGTATTCGCCGCAATGGTGATCCAGGGCTTTTGCCAATTGTCCTCTACCTGCTGGATCTTCTCGATCATCAAATTTGCAAACTGTTGCGCTGCCTTGTCGAAATAATCAGTTTTCATAACTACGTCCCCCGTTCTTTATCCTGGTGGGTGAGCCAGTTCTAAAGGTTGTTATCTCTTTTTCTATACCTCTAATATAGCACTTTTATTTGAGATATGCAAGTATTTAAACAACATTTAAATAACTATTTATCAGATAATTATATGAAAAAGTAGTATTTTAGTATATACTAAATTTAGTATTTACTACCTGATTTTTTCCGATAGTAAACTCCCCACCTCGCACCCTCTCCCCCCCAAAAAACCTTGCGGATGCCTAAGATTCCGATGTTTTTGTATCAAGACAACCTCATTTTGGTTTTTCGGGGCTGTCGGTGTGGTCATCTTGCGTTTACCTTGAGTTCCGAGGGGTTTTTGTATGAGAACACCCCAAACGTTTTTTTCCATAGCACAAGTTTTTTAGGAAAAATACTACCTGGCTTTAGCCAGGCTGGAGATTTTTTCTAAAAGCCGCTTGCGGCTCAACTTGGGATATGGAAAAAGCCGTTTGACCTTTGCAGACAAAAACCCCGGTCAAGGTAAACGCAAGGCGGCCACGCCGGAAAAACTAAAATACCTCTCTCCCCTGAAAGGGGGGTTAAAACCGGGTTCGACAATCGGCTACCGGAGTACCCGGATTGTGCCGATCAGTGAAAAGTCAGGCGGCTTTTATCCGGCTGGCTTCACCGAACGGCTCTATCCGGAAATAGCCTACCTTAATCGGGTGGGTGGGTGTATTCATGCGTTAGGGATTGCAGTGGAAAGCCCACAGCCTTTAGGCGAGGACTTGGAGGCGGAAAGCCCGACCGTTTACGGGAACGCCCAAATCCTCCAAAAGAAAAGCGTACTAATATACTAAAATACTAAAAGTAGTAAATACTACATTCCAGGGAACAAGCCTCTATTCTTTTTAAAATCAATCCAGAAAAGCCATAAAATCCTTGTATAAACGAGATATACTCCCTATATTTGCGTAGTAATCCCCTGTTGTCCCTGTCGCAAGACAAACTCCAGGGTTTTGTTTTTATATACTCCCCCCCTATACGGTAGCGTATGGATCTTTTTCCTGAATCACCTTTTTAATCTTGAACAGCCGTTCTTTGGTTAGCGGCTTTATAGTTTCCGGATCCTCACCGTCGAATGTTTCCCCGAAGATCAGATCGTCCACCTCCAGGCCATGATTAAAATTCTCCCTGATACAGTCCCTTAGCAACCAAAGGTTTTTGAGGTTCACCCAATCGGCCGTTATGTTCCTGATCCTTCTAAACATGATTATCGCAGTACGAAAATAATGCCCCACATGATCGTAATCATGGCAAACCCGTTTATCCAGATAATAAACATCTATTTCCTGGTTTTCTTCATCCTCCGCGATCCGGCAAAGGCAGAACGGGATCTGCTCCAGTTTATCCCATTCGATATATTCCGTTGATTTCATATTGTCATTATTATAAATATCATTACTTGACCAATGATGCGATTACTTTCGTAAACTCCGAAATATCCCCCTCCACGCTGGCCTTTTCCAACGCTTTCATATATTCTTTTCTACGCTCCACCGGAACAACCGTCCAGTTATAGCCTCCAGACGCAAGCATGGCGTTCAAGACGAACCGTCCCATTCTCCCGTTCCCGTCCATATAGGGGTGAATATACACGAAAAAGAAGTGTCCCAAGACAGCCCTTACCGCCGGGTGCGGCTCATTCTTCAAGAGATCGAAAAGGACGGGCATAGCGTCCCTGACCGCTTTCGGGTTCAACGGGATATGTTGCGATCCCCGTATATAGACCTGCCCGGTACGATAACCCACAAGATCCTCCCTTTGCAAGATCCCCACCGTAACGAACGGCATCCACATCTGCATATACCAGAGGGGATGATCCGCCCTTACCGCTTCCCCTGCGTTCTTTCCTTTCAGTATATCGGCGATCGTCCCCCTGACAGCCTGGAACGCCTGGTAATACCCACGTGCCACCAGCGCGTTTTTATGCTCCTTATCTTCTTCCTCCGGCTTCCAGTTCCCGACACGCACTTTCTCGATCAGTTCCGGGGAAACCCTATATCCCTCGATCGAGAGAGAATGATAAGCGTCCTCCGAATACTTTTCATCGACGGATCTCAAATACCCCTCCACGTCATCAATCTTTCCAGGGGCTTCGGGAAACAGTTCTACAACCTTATCCCTCATGTTCTCCCACATCAGGCGCAAGCGTGTGACGTAAGGCGACACCTCATAAACAAGGGGCGTTCGTGGCTGATCCTCGAACGGATCTTCTTCTCTCACGTCATACCCGAACCCCCGCATCGTGGAAACGATGCTGTCGGCGATTTCGCTGTTCCCGATGTTCCGGAACGCCCCGGCTATTCTTCCGGCACGAAGCGAAGCCCCGTTTTTCGTCAGTACCTTTAATATATCGGCAGCGTCCCGTATCATGGCCAGGCAGGTGCGGGCTGCGATCTTCTCCACCTGGAAATATCTCGGCGTGGTATATACCAGGGCTTCGGCAAGCGGATAGAGATTAAGGCCGTATTCCGGCTCTTTATATACCTGATCCGGGATCTCGCTTTGAAACACCAAAAGCGAGGTATCATACATCAGCTTTTGCGTGTTGTTATGGCCTTTCGGCGATTTGATAACCACCTGTACGGGCACGGTCGTTTTCCCCGAATACAGATCCAACGACTGGTCGGCCGTCAAACACCACCGTTCCCCCAGCCGGACGGCCGCATATTTCGCAATAAAATACCAGAATGAGGTGTACCAGACCGTCGTATCCCCCTCTGTTCCCGGCCTGGCCGCAATATACCAGCCTTTCATTACTTCCTGCAACCAGCCGTTATCCAACAGCCGGGTTAAATGCGTCCTCCCTATCTCGGCCGTCCCTTGCAGGACGACACAGCGGTCTTTCTCCTGGAGCTTTCTTAATTCCTCCAGTGAAGCCGCCATTTTCTCCGCCATTGTTGCCATAACCGTTTTTATTTAGATTCTGATTATTTTCGTGCAAATACTCGTTTTTAGGCACGCGCAAATACTCGTTTTTAATTACGTGCATTTACTCGTATTTGTTGCAAAAATACAATATTTGTTCCGATAATCAGCTATTAATGAAGTCTTTTTTTACTTGTTGTATCGTCGAAACGGCCTTTCCCGTGAGCTTCGCCACGTTCCGGATCGAGTAGCCTTTCTTCAACAAGGCGATCGCCTCCCGGTATTCCTCTTTCCTCTGTTCGGCCGTTTTCCGGCTTCCCGGCTTCCGTCCCAGCCTGCCCCCTTTCTGGATGTACAACTCCCGTCCGCTATTAAGGCGGTCAATGATCCCCTGGCGTTCGATTGCGGCCAGTTCCCCCAATAGGGTAGTAATCAGAGAGGACAAGGGGTTTACCGTCTTGTCCGGCCGTAATGTTTCCAGGTTCAAGTTTTGGATATACACGCATATTTTATGCGTGTGCAGCGTATCGAGTGCCTTTAGTATCTCCAGGGTGGAACGCCCCAGGCGTGAGATCTCGGTCAGCAACAGCATATCCACCCGGTTCTGCGGATCTGTGCAGTATTCCAGGCAACGGCTTAAAACCGGGCGTTCGATATTGGCCTTTCGTCCGCTTATCTTTTCCTCAAAGACCGCCGTCACCTCGTACCCCCGTCCGGCTGCGAACCTCTCCAGATCGACAACCTGCCGTTCGGTCGATTGCCTGGCCGACTGCGAGCTTACACGTGAATAGATAACCACATTCATAAGACAAGGGATATTATAACAGGTCAGTTATCACAGCCGCCGGAATATCCAGCTTTGAGAAAGCGAACATCTTTTTCCCCAGATCCTTTAACGAGGCTCCGATATGGTACACGTCCGTTTCATCAACGATCAGGAAACGGTCGTGACTGTCCCGGTACGTCCTGATGTCGATAGGTGGGTACTGGCTGTTATGCCTGTCAAGATCAAGTTGGAGTTGCTGCGTGATACGCTGTGTGTAAATGGTGGCCGAGACACCGACGCTGCGTTTACTCAACATGAGCAAGACCGTTTCGTCCACATAGTTGTCGATAAGCACGATCGAACGCCTGGCCGACTTTACCAGATCGGTGGCGAACTTGTACGCATCGAAAATCTGGCCGTTATAAAAAATGCCTTCGACCGGGGGCAAGGCAGTACGCACGAAAAAATCTATCTTCTCGGTATGTTGAGCGACAGTCCTTTCAAGTTCTGACAAACGTTTATTAATGGAATACCCCTTTAAAAGATAATCCTTTAATACACTATTCGCCCATTTCCTAAAAAGGGTTGCGTTCTTGCTATTAACCCGATATCCTATTGACAGAATCGCATCAAGATTATAATATTTAGTAGTATATCTCTGTTTGCCGTCATTACCCATATGTTCCAAAATGGAACATGTGCTATCTATATCAAGTTCGCCGCTTTTGTAAATGTTGTTCAAATGTTTGGTAATAGCTGGCCTTTTAGTCCCGAACAAGTCGGCTATTTGTTCTTGTGTCAGCCAAACGGTTTCATCTTCCAACCTCACTTCCAACTTGACCGCTTCATCCGGCTGGTATAATATGATTTCTCCCTGTTCCATTGCTTACTTACCTTTTCTTAATTCATCAAGCCTCTGCATCGCACCGCTGAACTTCTCACCAAACATCATATCATCGGGCAAAACAAACCAGGTGGGAATACCTCTCGACTGTGGATTACCTATACATTCATCTTGCCCGTTCTGTTTGCGGTAATCGTCCCATTCACTATAAGCGATGTTCCAACGAATACCTAATTTATAGGTATTTTCCCATTTAATAATAGCCAGTGAATAGGCCGGATCATCTTTGCCGTCATAAATCACTTCTACAACTTCAACCACCCCTTTAGGGGAATTTATAAACTTCGGATTTTTATACGAATAAGTGCTCATGTCTTTTATTTTTTATTTATAGCACACAAAGATACTCAAAAACAAATATATACATATATACATACGTATGATTAACGTATAAAAACATTTATGGTTATTCTAATCTTTGATTAATTCCGGTACAGAAACAAAACGTACCGAAAGACGGAAACAGGATTTATTTCGGTACGCTTCCCCGATCGGCACAAAAAACACGCAAAAAACGAAAAATACTACTTTTAGTATTTTAGTATATTAGTATTTTAACTATATTTGTGGACATGACAACCATTTAAAAAACTGAATTTATGAGCAAAGCAAAAGTAATCTCCGTATTGAATCACAAGGGGGGAGTAGGAAAGACCACAACCACGATCAACCTGGGCGGTGCGTTACGTCAAAAAGGGTACAAGGTTCTTTTGATCGACCTTGACGGGCAGGCCAACCTGACCGAATCGCTGGGCTTCTCTGCGGAGCTTCCCCAAACGATCTACGGTGCGATGAAAGGCGAATACGACCTGCCGATCTACGAGCATAAGGACGGCCTTAGCGTCGTTCCCTCCTGCCTGGATCTCTCGGCCGTTGAAACGGAGTTAATCAACGAGGCCGGACGGGAGCTTATCTTAGCCCACCTTATCAAAGGCCAAAAGGAGAAATTCGATTATATCCTGATCGACTGTCCTCCCTCGCTGTCGCTGCTCACGCTTAACGCACTGACGGCCTCGGATCGGTTGATTATCCCGGTTCAGGCTCAATTCCTGGCAATGCGTGGAATGGCCAAACTTATGCAGGTAGTCCACAAGGTGCAGCAACGTTTGAACTCGGATCTTTCGATCGCCGGGGTTCTGATAACCCAGTACGACGGAAGAAAGAACCTGAACAAGAGCGTTTCGGAACTGGTACAGGAAACATTCCAGGGCAAAGTGTTCAGCACCCATGTACGCAACTCCATTGCGCTGGCCGAAGCCCCGACACAAGGGCAGGATATTTTTCACTATGCCCCCAAATCTGCCGGGGCAGAGGACTACGAGGGTGTATGTAACGAACTGCTAACAGAAATAAAGTAACCATATGGCAAAGAAGAACGATTTAAAAAACAGTATGTCGGCCGGGCTGACCGGGGGATTAGACAGCCTGATCCAATCCACGGCCGGGCAAAAAGAGGCTCAAAAGCCGAAGAAAGCGAAAACCGTGCATTGTAATTTTGTCATGGACGAAACCTATCACCAGAACTTAAAGCTGATCGCGATCCGCAAAGGCGATTCGCTAAAATCGGTATTGCAAGAGGCTATATCTGACTACTTGGATAAAAACAGTTCCCTGCTATAACAGCGTATCGGGAATATACAGGGCAAACACTCCACAAAAGAAATTCTCCAGGAAAAAGGTACGCAAAAAGCACCCCTACACATCAAAAAGTATATTGAAAATGCGATTCCCTATAAAAAACCCGTTGGCAGGGTTAATCTTGCGTATGTTTAACCTGCCAACGGGTACGATATTAATAAACGTTTGGATTAAGGTTGGACGTTTACGTCTTTATCTGCATCAACCCAGCCTGTTGTCTCTGCATCAAACTGGATCGGATTCAACACAGCCTCTCCCTGATCATCATAACCACCACCGAAAATCAACGTGTAGATATGACGCTTGCCCTGTTCCCATGTATCTCCGAACGGAACATAAATTGTTTTGTATTCGCTTGCTGAACCCAACAGATAAGCTCCGGACTGCCGGATTTTGCAGGCGATCTCCAGATAACATTGCTTCGCATTATCGGCCTCCAACTTGCTTTTGGTGGCTGTTTCGGAAACTTTCCAAGCAGTCAGCTCCTGTGGTATATTCAGCATAGGAGTATTTGTGGTAATATCGGTAGCTTCGGTATTGCTATTGACCGTGATGTTTGCGTTTTTCACTACGGTAAATGCGTGTGGAAATGCTAAATCAGACGAACTCCAACTTCCCGTTCCATCGGCTGCCGCAGGCAATGTGAAGGCGCCGGCAAATTTGAAATTATGAATCTTGATCACGTCGATGTCCACCTGCATGTTATCGTATTGGGTCTTTGCTTTGAATACGACCTGTGACAGAATATGTTTGAAATTAAATTTCACTATTCCGTTGTTCATGTCTTTTGTCTGGCCTTTGGCCATGGCATACATCACGTCGTAGTTTGCATGAGTAGTACCGCTTCCATACTCATCCATGCAGGTATAACTTATCTTTTGGACATCCTTGGTGGCTTCCCAACTATAAAACGCCATCATGTCTTCACTAACCGTTCCGGGATTGAACGCGTAAAAGTCCAAAGCCTCGGTAGGCCAATAACGAAGGTCGCTCGCATTGTCATAATCCCACTTACCATTTTTGTACACGATCTTCACTCCGTCATGTTCAAATTCCGTGTCGTTCTTTCCCATGAAGGCAGTACCATCCGCCGTAAAAGCGAACACGTCGAAATCGGTGTTCTTCAAGTTGGTGTTGGTAGTAGGGGTAGCCCTCGTTTCCGCCGCATTACTTAACACGTTAAAACCAATCGCATTTCGTGAGGAGGTTTCCACATTCGCAATCTCCTCTTCTGAGCAACTCATCAGTAGTACTCCAAAGATTGCCCAAAGCATTACTGTACTTTTTTTCATAAAATGAATAAAATTGTTAATAAATATAATTAATAAAACTCGATTACAACACTATATCCACATTCACATCATCCCAATCATCAACGTCCACATCAAATCCCGGACCGCCACTTCCCGGCTCGGATGGTACCTCATAATCAAAATTCAACACCAGATGCACATCACCGATATGCCCCGCTACCGGGACATCATGCACTTGGTCGCTCACGTCCTGTTCCAATACAGACATGCTGCCTGAACGGTTCTTGAGATACAGCCGGAAAACATTGGGCTCTCCTTCAAGTGCGGAATGTCCAAACGTATAGAATCCGCCTATAATCTGATTCCGTGAAACCATTCCATCAAAGAGCAGGCTCTCCGAAAGATCGGCGGGCAAACTGTCACCGGACATGTTAAGCGAGCCGGACATGCCGGAAAGAGCGGCCCGCAAATCCGCCACCCTGTCCAGTCCCCGAATTCCGTTCACCTCATACGTGTAGTGACATACCATGTTTACGGGAGTTAGCCGTATTATCTTCGTGCTTCCTTCCGGAATGTCCTTGAGGATAACTCTGTCTATATGGTCGCCACACAGCCAGGGTGGGGTGACGGCCATTGTCTGGTTATCCGGCGACCGAACATCACGCGTATCGGCAGTAAAAAGCGTGTAACTGCCGTTTTCTTTCCAAACCATCCCGTCGGTATCGTAGTTGAAGCAAATTACCCGGTAATCATTCTCGGGGAGCTCCACTTCCCCATCCTCTCCTCCGGGGAAATCAAATATCCACGTGTTGCTTTCATCATCGGTCGGATAAAATACGACCCTCATGCCTTCAGGCTTGTCATGATTGGAAATCTTGGTCCAGTCGAATACTACCCGCACCGTGGCAAAGTGCGGATGATCGTAACATAAATCCTTATGCTCACAAGCCGTCAGTCCCATCCATAAAAATATGAACACCAGACTAAAGCGTATCAGTATCACTGCCTGCCTCCTTTCTTCTCGTTGTAGTTGCCACGGCCCAAGAGCCATACGAGCGAAATCTCCGCCTCCGTGAGACCAAACCAGTGGCGCCGTCGGGTCTCCTTCCAGACATAATGGCCGTCGATAGGGGCATATTTATGGTATTCTCCACCCCAATAGCCCACACCGATGACGAAATCCAGATTCAGACGACGGGCGACGGGCAGCGAATAACCATACTCCAGACCTACCGAATAGTTCATCTTATCCCAAAGCGTACCGCCAGGCTTGCCGCCCATGTAGCCCGTCCCCCCGGTCTCGAAGTCGTAGGTGAATATCCGACCGTAGAGACCGATGTGATGCCCTGCAAGCGGTTTTTCCGACGCTTTCCTGCCAAACCAGCGGCGCACTTCCAGATCCCCGCCATAGAGCCGCCAGTAGTTATGGTGCCGGTCGCTTTTCCACCAGGCATACATCCAATTCCCGGCCAAGGACCAGTTCTTTCCGACGTAAAACTCCACCCCTATATTCGGCACAAGCAACGCATCATAAAGCATGTTCGTTTTCACGGCCATGTAAAAAGGCCCATGTTTTTCCCCAGACTGGAAACCGCCCGTTTCTCCACCGAACGGAGAAAGCTTACAAGGTAAGTACAATGTATCATGCAGGTGGGAGATAACCTGCATGGCAGGGAACGACTTCCGTTTCGATTCATACCAAATATACAAACAAGATGCACGAAGATCCGGAAACAAATTCCGATACATGTACCGATATGGGATGCCGTACCGCAAGCGTTTCAATTCATTTATCTTGTTCTCCCCGTTTCCACTTGCTTCCACCTCGGAAACAATACCTTGCAGAAGCTCCACCGTTTCCGATTTACCGGGCATTCCGGGATCATTCTCCACCAAACGCAGCAATCCCCTCCAGTCACGCCCCACGAATACCGACGTTTTCAGCGTGTCGGGTAGCGGCGAGTAACCGCACACGTGATCGAACAAACGTTTCGCCCTTAGTTCAGACAAACGCCTGTTCAGTTCGATGCTCCCCTCGGGGGACGCCGCACCGACCACCATAATCTTGCAGATAGAGAAAGCCGTGTCCGGCCTGTATTCCAATATCCGGCGGCTGATCTTCTCTAACGACCGCCTGTTATCCCGTAAAGAGAGATCTATTTCCGTTCTACCCTTGTGGAAATATATTTTCACGGAATCCCGTGTCTCTTGAGCGGAAACGAAAAGAACGGAACACGATAAAAAAGAAAGGAGAATTACCTTGAAAAGTCTTAAATATAGGTTTCTACACACACTCGTGTGTGTGTGTGTGTGTGTTTATAAAAAAAATCAATATTTCCAACTTTTTTCTGTTTTTTTTGCATATAACTTACTATAAAATATCTGCTACCCCAGAAAGAGCAACTAACCAAAAACCTTTATACTTTTGAAACCTAATATTTTAATTATAAATTCTATACTTACAATTTTGAAAGCCGCAAAGATACATCATTTTTCGAAATTAACAGTTAATACGCAATATTTTCTACATAAAGATACAAAAAAAGAAAGCGATATCGGGGCGTTACACCATAAAAACAACCTATCGGTTATTATAAAATGATATTGCGCACCCGGCTGATCGGTACGGTTCTCCCACCATGCGGACAACATTAAGGTACTGCAAAAGTATCTTTTCATCTGCAAACAAGGATGTTCAAAAAGAACTTGGTATTTCATAAACACTGAATTTAAGATAATAGGGCAAAAAAATAAAAGGTTCGTAAACCCTTTTAGCCAACAATTTGTTATCTTTGTGCGGTCGTAAACCGACCGTGTTTTTACATTTTGAGAAAAAAAGCGTTTAGCTGATTTCTGTGCAAGCGAAAAGTCCAAAAATTGCATTATACACAGAGAAACAGATAAATGCTCCCCGTGATATGCGGGGGGTATCTCCTGTTTGTGTGTATAGGGCTTGGACTCCCTCGCTTGCGGATAGGCGAATGCCCTTCCGCTTTTTTTATGTTTATTGGCTTGGTGTAGGGCACAAGCGAAATCCTTATAGCAATGGAAAAGACACAGCGAAAACAGTCCCTAAACTGCTTGTCAAACACTCCTAAGCTGTTTGACCTCAAAGAACTACTTAGTTCGCTTAAGATCACCCCCGGACAAATGGGAAACATGAAAGGGTTGATATACATCGAAGGGCTGACGGAAAAACAAGTACGCCAAAAATTAAGCCATGCAAAGATCATCGGAACAAATAGATTCGGCATTAATTCCTGCCTGTATTATATCTTCTTTGAGGATGTAAAGGGGAGATATTTGTGCCTGTTTAACGGTGACAGGGAATGTTTCAGAGCGTTGTTTTTCAGTAAGGTATTACTAAATTAACCCCCTATAAGATAGAGTTGTAAAGTTCTTTTCATCCGCAAAATGAAATGAATAGAACGTAATATCTATATTGTTAAAATTTATTAACGGGGTAAATTCTAATTTGTATTTCTACACGCTTTGAATAATAAAATATATACATATTTTTGAACCATTAAAATATAAACTTTATCATGGAAAAAGCAAATATAGGATTTAAAGCCGGGATCATCTTTGAAAAATTAGGAGAAACCGGACTTATAACCATTGCCGAGCTTGCGAGAAGGCTAAATTTTGCGGCTGATGAAACCGCACTCGCCGCCGGGTGGCTCGCACGTGAGAATAAGATATACATCGAACGGCGAAACGGTTTGCTGTATATCAGGAAAGAGTGATACAACGTATCAAAAGGATAAACGATAAACGCTGGAATGTTTGCAGTGCGTAACACTATTGATGTAAAAGTGCTTTTCATTATCCATTTGAAACCATTTATCAATTTATAACAAATAACAAAGTATGGATAAGCACATCATCGGAGAGAACGCAGGGAAACTCTGGCGCTTATTAAGCACAGACGTACACCGAAAATGGACTTTACAAGAAGTCAAGGATGCAACAGGGTTCAATGACCTGGAAGCTGCCAGCGCAATAGGTTGGCTCGCACGTGAGGACAAAATCCAATTCGAACTTGAACACCACAGCACTAAGGATAAGAACGTCTTTTTATACCTTATGCTGAACGTGTATTTTTAAAGCCTGTTTAAAAATATTGCCCCCGGCGGGGTTTTCGCTGGGGGCTTCCTGCATTTGCATATATAACCTCAAAGGCAAGTCAAATCGGACGGGGTGGCGGTCGGACGGCTGAAAAGTCGAAAACGTAACACAGGCGTGTTACTACTTGTCTTTGACAAGGCATTTTTTAGGGGTGCTGGCATACAATCCGAAAGGGGCGGGAACGGCTGTTCCCGTTTGTTCTCCCTGCAACCTACAGGATATTAACCTTAAATCATTAAGTGATAAACACTATATTTAATAAACCCTTTTAGCCAACAAATTGTTATCTTTATGCGGTCGTAAACAAAAAATAAGCTTATGAAAACTGCTATGGAAAAAAAAGAAATCGGCTTAATGAGACAGATCGGTTATCTCTCTTTTGTCGTTGTTTTGTTGTATGGGCTTACGCTATTTGCGGTTTCTTGTGACAATGATGAAGATCCTCCTCTTCCTCCCGCAGTGGAAAAAGTAGTGCTGGCATTTGGTGTGGATCAGGGTGAAGGTCAGCTTTCGGCTAAACCGGAGTTGGAAAATACGGCTGCGGAAAAGATAGGAGAATTGATCTCTCCGGCTGAAATAGCGAAAGGCACAACGGTGCATTTTCGTGCTACCCATTCCAAATCATGGACAATCATGTATTGGAAAGTCAATGGCGTCATTATTCGTTCTGTGGAGCCGGAGCAGACTTTCGTCATCGATGAGCATAAGGAGGTTCGGGTTGCTTTCAAGCCTTACAAGTCACCGGAACCGGAGGGGCTGTAAAACAAACTGTGTCAGCAAAGCAATAAAATATTAATTTTGCTGACACAGTTTAATTGAATTCTCTTTTTGCTGTTCATTTGCTTTATTTCAGGACTTCGCCCTTCTCGTTGAAGAACACTTCGCTGTCCGTGCCTTCTGCATCGGTAAATGTCACCTTGTAGGTCTTTGTGCCTTCCTCGCTTTCCTCAACTGCGGCTTCCTTGATTGTCAGGTCTGCGAAATCCTTCTTGATCGTGTCCTGAACCGCCTGCGGCAGATCCTTTACCTCGATTGGCTTATAATCGTTCACCATTACCACAATCTCAACATCCGATACCATGTTGCCGGCGAATGCCACTGAACTACCCAATCCCATAACAAGTGCTACTGCAAATAATACCTTTTTCATAATCCAATCTATTTAAATATTTAACATATGGTTTCTGAAAGACAAAGAACAAACATTGTGCCAAACAAATAAACAAGTCATATATACCTGATAATCAAAAGCATACAAAAAACACATATATTTATTGAAGAACTGTTATCTGTGTATCATTTCCACATTTTGTGGAAATGATACACAGACTTTCTATAATTGCCTCCGGCGGGGTTTTCGCCGGGGGGCTTCTTGCATTTGCATATCTATCAAAAAGAAAGCAATATCGGAGCGTTACACCATAAAAACAGCCTGCTGGCAATGACAAAATGATATTGCGTGCCTGGCTGATCGGTGCGGTTCTCCCACCATGCAGACAAATCCCGGTAACAGAATGACAAAGCGGACACCCAAAATTGCGTTAGGGATTGCAGAGTAAAGCCCACAGCCTTTAGGCGAGGACTTGGAGCGTAAAGCCCGACCGTCCCACGGGAACGCCCAAAAGAAAAAGAATCCCCCGAACATTCATCCGGGGGACATTCAGGCCGTCACGTCAATTATAATACAGATTAAGATCATCCGTACTTATCTCCTTCCCGTCCCGGAAAACAAGGCTCTTTTTCTCGATCTCCTTTCCGTTTTTGTAAACGGTCACTACCCACTGCATCGGCTCGTTCACAACGCCGTCCTCTCCGTCCACGACACCACCGGAAACGGCAAACTCGATCGCCTTTCCCGTCGTGCTTAACGTCACCTTTTCGACGGCCAGTTCTTCATCGCTTAGAATCACCGGGCTTGCGAGGCTTTCCCCCGTCGCCCCGTCTTTCAACTGCGTACCGTTGGCGACTACCACGACCGACTTAATGAAGCTGCGGAAATCTCCCGACTGCTCGATCGTTACCTCATACATCGCCCCTTTTCCTCCCGGTTCGTCGTCGTCCTTGCTGCAACCGACGAAACACAATGCCATGCACACGCATACGGCTGACAAATACAAATACTTTCTCATACCTTCAATTATTTAAGTTTATAAATAGATCACGCACCCCAGGCCGACATGGTTGTTATTCCGGAGAATGGAGTTAAACAACATTTCAAACCTGTATTCGGCAAAAAGAGCCACTTTCGGGCTTAGCAACATTTCCGGCCTTATCCCGACCTCGTACCCATACACGAAAGCCTTGCTTTTCTCCAGGTACACAAGATCGCTTTTCGCCTTGGCTTTCTGGTAGCCGATCGTCCCGGCTGCGATCCCCAGGAGCGAGAATTTCCGTCCTTTCAGGGCGTAATAGGCCAGCTCCGGGCCGACCGTCACGGTGTTTGCCTTTACCAGATCCCGGTTTAGATTCCGGTAATTAAGGTTTGCCCCCACCTTGAAAGCCTTGTACACCTTTCCAAAACCGAACGTCCCCTGCACCTGACTTTCATCCACGATATAGCCCAGCTTCACGTTCATATACTGGCTTCCGATATATTGTGCCCTGCACACGGCCACCAGGCACAAAAAGAGCGATAATACGGCAATTTTTCTCATAACCTCATTGATTTACTTGTATCGTTACATTCTCTTTCACTGGCAGACCGTAACGGCTTGAAACGGTAAACTCGATCACCGCCTGCCCGGTCGCATCCGGCCGGAACGTCACCAGGTTGTTTTTTTCCAGTGCCACGCCCTCGCCCCTTGTCGCATCATACCCGGAAATATACACCCGGCCGCTTCCCTTTACGAACCTGGCCGACGCTTTCACCCCGTAAAGTTCCGTATCAAGCTGCAAATAAAATTCCGCTTCCTCCGATACCAGCATAAGATCCGGCACGTTCTGGAAACGTATGTTTATCTCCGGGCTGGAAACTTTCAGTTTGATGCTGTCGGATCGTGTCACCAGTTCGCTGGCTACCCCCATGACGATATACGCCTCTCCCTCGGTTGCCGGGATAAAATCGAAATCCAGCCGATTGTTTGCCTTGAAATCATATTCAAACGTTTCTCCGGGGCTGTATTCGTTGTTATCCACCAGGATAACGCCGTCCCCGTCCCTGACCTCAAAGCGTGTCAATATCTGATCCCCGTTGTCCGGATCGAGATCCGAGATCGTAAGGGTGCAATTAATGGGCTTCCCCACTACGGCCGTATTGCCGTCTATACTTTTCAGCGTCACGGAAAAATCCCGGCTGACAAGTTTCAGTTCGTCGTCGCAAGACGACAAAAAGACCAAAGCGCACAAGGCGGTAACTAATTTTCTCATACGATTTATTTTATTTGTTCACGATAATACGGTCAAACAGAGCGTTCAGATCCACCCCTTTGCTCCTTAGAAAAGCGATGTATTTCACCACCACGGGGGCGGTTTCCGACTGCTCGATGTTGCAAAGCTGCTGGCGGCTGATCCCCATTTCCTCGGCAACGCTTTTCGCCGTCAGGCTTAGCCTGATCCTTTCTACTTTCAATTCATTACTTAGTTCCATAAATGAAATTTAAAGGGTTTATTCTCTTTTGGTTTTTTATCACCTCATAATGCAAATGATTCCCGGTACTTATCCCGGTGCTTCCCACGAACCCGATCACGTCCCCCTTTTCCACCTTCGCACCTTTCCGGGTGTAAATGAGTGTCAGATGTGCGTATCTGGTCTGAAATCCGAAACGGTGCGTAACGACTACCGTTTTCCCATATCCGGGCGTTTCACCTGCGAACGTCACCGTCCCACTGGCTGCGGCGTGTACGGTAGCCGCATACACCGCCGCCATATCCAGGCCTGCGTGAAACTGCCTTTCACCGCTTATCGGATGCGTCCGGTAGCCGTAACGGTCGGAGATCCGGTATTTCTCTTTCAGGGGTGCGACAGAGGGGACGAAACGGTAAATATCCCCGTCCTTTTGGACGATCCCCCACACCGGGGCGATGTCCCCGTAATCCCCTGCGGTCTGCAACACCTCCACGATCAGCGAACGTTTGTCCTGCGCCCCCACCCGGCCGACAGGGATCAGCGCAAGGATCGCAAGGCTAAATATCCTCCACATTCACGATGTCGCTGTTCTCCAGGTCAAAAAGAACGTGACGGCCTCCGTTCTTCTCGTTGATCTCGATACGGAAAACTTTCTCGTCCGGAATGGTGAACTTATCGAAAGCGATCACGTATTTCATCCGGCCGTTCCCCTCTATCCTGGGCGAATAATTCTCCGAGAACAAAGCCTGCTGATCCACTTCCTGGGATGCGGTCAGCTTGGCCGTTTTCTTGTCGATGATGTAATACCGGATATAATCTATATCATAAGGCAGTTTGCTTTTGTTCTCGATCTCAAAGGTAAACAGGAGCAAGTTATCATATATATGCAGGTTGTTCACGGAGAAAACGATCTTGTTGCGAACGATCCCCTTGTTGAATATCCCCCTTTTTGCGTTATATACCCGGCTCATGACCTGATCCCTTTCCCCGGCCGGGATAATGTTGTCGGTCAGGATCACGTTCGCCTTTTTCTCCGGCCGTTTCTCCCCTATCTCATAGACGAACGCCTCCGGCTGCTGCCGATAATCCACGTTGAACGTGTAGAACTTCCCCCCTTCGGTCGCCAGCGACACGTTTGTCTGCCTGGGAAATTCCTCCACCTTTCCCGTGGCTGCGATCATTCGCACGATATTCTCGGTATTCTCGGCCTTGCTTACCTGTATGCAGGTATCGCCGTAATCTATATAAATCACCTTTTCCGGTGCGATCAGGTGCGTTTGCGACACCTCATTCAGATAGATAGTGTCCGGCCGTATGCTCGACATATCGGGCAGGAAATAGTTCGTATGCTCCAGGCTGTCGGCATAGGTCACGTTAAACGAATAGAAAAAACCTCCCTCGGTCGCCACGCTGACGGTCGTCTGCTTGCTGAAACTTTTCCGGTTGGCCTTTATGCGCAAGATATTAGGCACGCTCTCCGGGTTATCGACGGCCACGAAGTCCGTAACGGCCTGGTTATACTTCACGGCCGAGGGGAATACAAGATGTATCGTCTTGGAATAATTCACTGCGATAGGCAGGCTTTCCACCGGGCGGATCTGCGCCCCGGCCGAGGAAACGGCCAACGCCAGGATAAAAGAACAAATAGCTTTCATTTCAGATATAGTTTATAGTTCGACTTCACGGTGACAACGACCTGGTTGTTCTTCTTCCGGAACACGCTCTTTGCCGCATTGCTCACCGCATTAACCCCCGTACTTAGAACGTCCGTCCCGTAAGAGGTAACGTTCATATCGCTAACCACCTCGTCGGCCGCCTCCTTTGTCGCTTCCGCCTTGATGTTCAAGGGCACATATATACCGGGCAGTCCGTCCCTGTCGTACACGGTCTTTTGCATCTCATAGATGCTGTTCCCGATCCGGACGGATTCAACCGTTATATTGATCCTGTCCTGTGCGAGCTTCACCACCCCGAAAACGGCCGTCCCCTTGTTAATCACCATGCCGCCGGGCAGTTGCATTTCTTGGAGCGTGACAAGTTTTATCACGCTCCCGTTCGTGATCTTCTGATCGCCCGACACAATGGCCTCTATCGTGTTTCCCTTGTTCTCCGGTTCTTCCCCCGAAAAGAAACGTCCTACTGTCCTTTCAGGCTCTTCCTTCTTCGGCGTTTCCTTTTTCGGCCGGGCTTTCGCCGTTCTCCGTTTCATGGCTGCGGCCGCTTTCAGACTGTCGGCTCTCTGGTTCTGCCTTAACTGTTCCTGCAAGGCTATCACTTCCGGATCTTCCCGGTACATAGCTCCCGAACGTTCCCGGTACACTTCATCGGTAAAATTCTCGTACTCCGGCCGTCCGTCCGTATTCATCATATCGTCCAGGGTAAAATCGCTTTGCTGCTGTGCCCTAAGCGAAGTGTTCACGCTCCCGTCCTCTTCCCGGTTGTCCCCTTTCCCGGTCAGTGCCAGCGTAACGGCCAGCACCACCAGCACGAAGATCCCCAGGGATGCGAACAGGATTATTTTTGTTTTCGTGGCCTTATCCATAGTGTTACTTTTTTTCAGGTTCTTGTTCTATCCGGACAATCTGCTGTATAAACTGGTTAAAGAAAAATCCCGTCACGTTCTCCGGAAATTGCGGCGTGGTTCTCACGATCTCCCCTTTCGTCCTGATAAGAAACCTTAGCTTCTGCCCCGAAACGCCGTAAATCGTCAGGGTGGAAGTGAAAGCCACCTTGTACGGCTCATTGTCCCCGGCGATCGTCTGGATGCTGTCTATCTCGCATTTATAGACCGCCCCGTTCTGCACCGCATCAAAATAGGCCTTATCATTATAATACTTTGAGAACACGGCATTCAGATCGTTCTTATTGACATAAAAAGCGGCGTGCGCCTGATTTTTTTTCAGGTTCAGGCGATCGAAGCTGTTAGCGTACCCGGTCGCCTCGGCGCACGTCTTTTTCACCAGGGCAAGAAACAGAGCCTCGCTATCCTCGGCGTGCGTTTTCAGGTACTCGCCGGATCGCTCCACCACGACCACCTTATCCAGTGCCGTAAAATTCACCACCAGTCCCCAGGCCAGCACCAGGACAACCACCACCAGGGCAAAGCCCAGGCACAATTTTAAGTTTACCGCTCCTTTGCGCTTGGCCTCGGCCAGTGTATCAAAATCTTTCAGTATATCGTCTTTATTCATAAGATCAAGATTTAAAACAGTTCACGACAAAATTTCACGCTTTTGGCAAACAGGAAAAGTTTGAACACGAAAGCGAAAAGAAGTCCCAGCATGGTATATTTGTTCTGTCCGCACATGTGCATGATATTCTCCGCAATGATAGACCCCAGGGCGTTGGCTATCAGGAACGCCGGGATCGTCATGTAACAGACAAACAGGTTTTTCAGGTATGCGTGCGTATAATGCCTCGTTTTCTCGTCCATGTAGAGTATTACGGCTATCGGCGTGACGATCTCCAGGAGTATAAGATACAGATACCGGGCTGACGCAAAGAAGAAAAATATATATTTCGTTGCGTACAGGAGTATCGTATAAGCCGCAATATTGAACGGCAGCATGATAACCTCCTGAATCTGCTGCCCTACCCAGTTATGCCGCCTTTGCACGTCCTCGATATAGTCCTTTGTAAAGGTTACGATCGCCTCGTCAATGCTTAGATCCACGTCCTCCTGATAATGGCTTATCAATTCGTTCTGAAGATTTCCAAGTGCCGTTTCCACGATCGTAAAGGCGAACGGTGCGACCATGATAATGGCGAACACATAAATATAGATATAGAACAGTTTGAAGAACTGTTTCATATCGACGGGCTTGTCCCCCTCGCTAAAGGCCTCTTTCCAGGCCGTCACGAACTTTTGTATCACGATGATAACGGCGATAAAGGAACAAAGGGCGATGATCCCCTGGCTGACGCCGTTCATCTTGACGGCCTCGTATGCGCTAATCACATTGTCGATCACTTCCATAGGCTCACTTCTTGGCTGTTGATTTCAGGGCTGCGATCCGTTTTATAGCGTCATTGACCGTATTAAACCTCGCTCTCTCGTCGAGCATCTTGTCCCGGTTCTCTTTCAGCTTGTTATCCAGATCCACGATAATTTTTATCCTCTCCCCGTCGGTCATGCTCACCGAGGGCGATATGATCGTCCGGATCAGGTCAAAGGAAAGCACGCTTTCCTCCATGATCTTGTTCAGCACGTTCGTATATTCCCCGTATGCCTCCTGTCCGGTAAACACGTCCGACCGGGTGCACTCTTTCGCCGCCAGTTCCAACATTTCCCCCTGCATGGAAAGCACCTGCAACACCATTTTAGAGTTTTTGATAACCCCGTTCACCTGCCGGTACAGATCCAGGCTCTTAGTCAGTATGTCCCTGGATTCCCCCAGCACTTGAAACTGTTCGTATGCCTGTTTAAGTTCTTTCGCCCAGGTTATCTGCGATAGCTGCGTCAAGGCCGGATCGGACACCACCCACTGGCCGAACGCCGTACAGTAAAAGCACATCATCACAAGCAAACTACATAGACATTTCCGTTTCATAACTTTTCTGTTTTAATTGTTTATACTTCTCTATGGCCGTTTCCATGCTTCCGGCCTCCTTGTAAATCTCCTGCAATTTGTTCCATTTCTCGCCGTCGGTCTGGAATGCAAGCAATTTTTCCGGTGAAAGCTCCAGGCGTACCACCGTTGCATAACTATCCATAAACCGGATGAATATCTCCGAATACGGCCGTACCCCTGAAAAGTCGTTACGGATCGACTTCATCAGGTTTACGTGGCTCCGGTTCTTGATATGGAACGCCTCTACCGTCTGGTCGTAAACGATCTCGTTGGCCGGAAGCACGTATAAGAGTTGCGTATTGGCGATAATGCCTTTCGTGTACTCGTTATCGGGAAGCTGCGCCAATGACTGGACGATCGTACCCACCGCCCCGTTTTCCTTGCGGAGTTTCTGGTAACAGAACGCCACCGTCGAATGTATGTCCGCACCTGAAAAGGTGTCCTTTATAGACTGGCTTTCTGCGTACTCGTCAAAGATCAGCATCCCCCTGACGGAACGATCCGAAAGGATCTTGTTCTCTATCGTATCGAAAAGGATTGTCATAATGACGGAAATCAGGAACGGATCTTTCTTTATCTTCGTCAGCTCAAAGACGATAAAATCCCGGTTCTGCATATCGTTCTCCAGTGGGGACGGCTTGCACACGTTCTCATAAAATCCCCCCGGCATAAATTCCGAACACACGTGCAGGAAGCTGTCTATATCGAAGTATTCCGGCAGGATATTCAAACGCTCATACAGTTTTTTCCCCTCTCTTTGGACGTACCTGTAAAAGTCCGGGAAACAATGGCCGTCGGGAATATCCTCGTAATAACGGCAAATGATCTTTGTCAGCGAAACAACTTGTTTCGTGTCCTCCATGATCGCCTTAGACCGCCAGAATTTAAGCACCAGGTTTACAAGCGTCTTTATCTTCTCGTTGTCCGGCTGCTTCCCGGCCGTATAGAACGGATTGATCCCCAACGGGCTGCTGCCGTCATAATCAATATGCAGCGACCTGTCCGGGTACAACTGCGAAAGCTGGTAAAAGCTCTTTCCGAACTCGACGACGATCTGTTTATAATTCTGCTCGATGTTCTGCTGGATGATGTTCAACGACGTAACCGACTTTCCCCCACCCGTCGATGCGACGATAATCATGTTACGTGCCGGAATGCGTTTCTTATCTGCGTCCCAAACGTCCTTTCGAATCGGTGTTTGATACAGCCGTTCGTTAAACAAGATCCCCTCCTTGTCGCTGCGGAACGTAGAGTAATTGATCCCCATGCAGAGCGACGAATGCAGATCCGAAAGAAACAGGTAGTCCGGATTCAGGTTGTTTTCCCGGCCGATGATCGAGCCTATAAAGATATTATAAAGCCCCTCGTAACTTGGAATGTAATATTTAAACCCGGCGTTCGTGAAAATCATTTTTACCTGTTCCGTCTGTCGGTTCAGGATCGTTTCGTCATCCTCCAACAGCAACACGTTCAGGTGCGTTTTGCAAAGCACGTTTTCCTCGTTGATGATCTCCTGCTCATACGAGGCCAGGCCGTCATAACGGCTTTTTATGGCCTTGTCAAACTCCCGGTAACGGCCGAACAGCTTCACCCTCTCGGCCAGTTCCTCCCGGTAGCTTCCCCCGGCGAATTTCCATATCTGGTTTACCACATGGGAACAGGGCACATGAACGCCGATCCTTTCCAGCATCGACATATAAAGCTGGCTGTTTGCCTCCTGCAAAGTGCTGTCCGTAACATATACTTTCATCCTGTCGGGCAGATACCTTTCATCACAAACGGCAAAGAATATCCCTTTCTTCTGCCCGATCCTTATCATATCGGAACACTGTATATCCCTTAGTCCCTCGTCGTCATGGAAACCGTTCACGTACCGGAAAAGGTGCTGTTTCACCTCGGCCACGTTCAACGGCCGGATCTGCGTGCCACGGATATTCCGGATAATGGAAACTGCACTCTCCACCGATTCCAGAAACTCGGCCAGCCTGTCCCGGTCTGCCTTCGCCAGTTTCTCGCTATACGCCAACGGGTTGGCCTGGTACGCTTTTTCAAGGCTTTGCAGTCCCGAAAGCGTAAAGGACAATATGCAGAAGTGATGCAGGTATTCCCGTCCGTCGAAATACTTCCTTTCGGCCGTCTGTATATAGCCCTCCCCCTCGATCACATATTCCGGCTTGAATTTCCTGCGTAAAAACACGTCCTGCTTATGTATAAACCCGGTTCGGACATACTGGAAAGCCCGGAATAACTCGTTATGCCTTTCCTCCAGATCCGAGCGATCCAGCGAATAGGCCTCCGGCAATTCCAACAGGTAGGAAACGGATATTTCGCCGGATTTGGTAAGTATGGAAGATCCTACCGTATCCAAGATACAGTACGCTTGCGCTGCCGATATTTTCATAAAAAGAGTGTTTACAGGCTGTTTAACAGATCCTTATTCGATATGACAAATACCTGTCTTTTGAACTTGCCGAACTTGCGCTGCATGGAAAGGTTGATAAAGACGATCCGCAAGACCACAGAGGCGAACGCCCCGGCCACCAGCGAAACGATAAAGGCCAAAAAAGATCCCTCCCCACTCATGGCACTTGTCAGGAAGCCCACGACAAAAAGAACAATCACAGCCAGGATAATACAATAGATGCAAAAAAACTTCGTTCTCATTCCATGCACTTTCAGGGGTGTTTCCAGCCCCTTTCTAACCTGGAAGTCCATTAGAGGGACATTTTAAGTTTGCTATTGATAAGTGCGATAACGGCTGCAATGATCGCAAGCCCGATGATGATGTAACCAACTACCCAGAGTAAGTTTACAATACCCTCTTTTCTTGTTCCCTGTCCGTCCCGGTCTATAATCTTATCATAATTCATCACCACACCGATCCCCACTCCCACGATCAGGAGCATGGCGATCACCGGAACGGCATAATCACTAAGGAATGTGTTTACTTCATTTCTGATACCTCCAGTAGCCTGGAGCAAGATAAACAAAGGCGTTTTCATAAGGAGTTTATTTTTAAGTATTTAAGTAAATAAATTCTTATCCGGCCAATCCAAAAACAACCTTTGCTATTGCACTGGAGTTTCAAACTGGAGTGTATTTATACAATTATATTGTACAAAATCCATTCCAATTTGACATAATACACTACTGTTTTAATAAATACACTAATTATCAAACTTTTATAATTTTACCCCTTTTTTATATTCCACAAAAAAGTGTGGAGTTGTCCCACACTTTGTAGAATGTCGCCACACTTCCCTTGTTATTCAATGCCTTGTATATCCCTTATGATCTGCTGGTAATTTTCCTCTATATCCGAGGCCAGTACGGGATGCACGATCGGAAGCGGATCTTCCTTGTCCTCGTACATTTCAAACCTCAAATGAAAGTTCCTCATGTTGGAATGTGCCGCACTCCCCACGAACTCGCCCGATTTCAGGCTGGTAAAGAAATTCGTGTCGTATATTTCCTCTTTCTGCGTGGAAACTGTACGGCTGCGGTTCTCCCCTCCCCGGCTGCTTCCGGTGGTCTTTGAAACCCTCTGCCTCTCCTCTTTTCCAAAAACAAGCGGGTAGCTTTTCAAGGCCTCTATGTCCTTTGTCCGGCCAAAGAACTGGTTCCCGAAATTGGATTCTATCGAACTGCGGTCATATTTCCCGTATATCTTCTCGATCTTCGCCGCCGACTGCGTGAGGAAAACGAAACTGCAAAGGTATTCCCTTAGAACGGACGGCAGTTTCTCGAAATCGGCGATCCGGAACGTGGTCGCTTCATCCAGAAAGTAGAAGAACGGCACTTTGTTCGCCAGCGTGAAACGCCGGGACGAAATGGAAAGC
>NZ_CP081905.1:0-98241 GCF_020091425.1 Parabacteroides goldsteinii
GGTACTTAAAAAGCTGATAAGCAACCACGAGCGCACCAAAGAGGCCATCATCACCTATATCACGGCATTGGTCACTTGGCTCATTATCTGGCAACTCTTATGAACGTAGTGGATTTGATACTGGTTGCCATACTCGCCTGTGTCACGCTTCACTTTTACTTTCGGAAAAAGAAGAAAGCACTTTCTTCCGGAAAGGAGAAAGAGAAGCCGATAAGGGAGGCGGTGCGCAAGGAAGGGCAGGAGAGAGCCTGTCCGGTCATCTGCGTGGTATTTCAGCCTGAGCTGGAAGAAGAGGAATTGGCTGCCGAGATAGCCGATATGTACCTGCATGGAAGAGCCTACTACTACTCAGGCAAACCACTGCCGGAACAGCCGAAAGAAGAGCCCATATCCATCAAGTATAAGGATGTGCAATGGGAGAGACTGAAAACGATTCATGTTTAATTAAAAAATAGGAACAAAATGAAAGCAATCGAAAATGTAAGAGAAAAAGCGAACCAAGTCATTAACCGCTATGGAAAGGTTATCTTCACCTTTCTCATATTCTTCACGCTGTTGGGAACGGCACAAGTGGCGGAGGCACAAAGCGGCCTGAAGATTAACAGCCTATCCGAAGTGACAGACAAAGCCAAAGAGGGTGCGGACACCATTCTGGACGTAGCCAAATACATTTTGGCGGCGGTACTCGGCATCGCTCTGGTCTTTGTCATCTATTCGCTTGCCACGAACAATCCCCATGCCAAGGAATACCTGCTCGGCTGGATCATCGCCGTGGTAGTCATCATGGTAGCCTTCCTGATTATCTAAAAACGAAGAGCCATGAGAACCATGCGTAAAATCAACAAGCCGATCAAGTTCTTCGGTCTGTCATCGGGACAGTTCGCCATCTTCATGCTGCTGACGGCCATCATCATCATCGTGAGCATATTCAAGCAGCTGCACCCGATACTCATCATCGGAATCATTTCCGCCATTCTGTTTCTATCCGGTCTGCTGTTCCAAACCTTGAAAAAGGAACACAAGGCCGGTAACCCGGACTACCTGACCGGCCTCCGGATCAAGAACGCCACCCCCCGGCAGATAACGGACAAACGGCAGATTTTCAAATTCATCCTAAAACAGCAACCATGATAGGAATCATCATACTCATATCCCTGCTAATCTGTGCGCTGTGCCTGCTGATTGCTCTGCTGTATATCCGGCAGACAGAGATAGAGGTGAAGGACAAATCCGTGGATCTGGAAAGTGTCTTGCCTATCCAGACCATCACGGAGAACGCCGTCATCAACGGGAACGGTGACATCACCGTCGGCTACCGGCTGCTTCTGCCCGAAGTGTTCACCTTGTCGGAAAGCGAGGCGCAATACATCCATGAGCGGTTGGAGGCTCTTTTGAAGCTGCTTCCGGCAGGCACGGTCATCCATCAGCAGAATTTCTACTATACGGGGCGATACCATCATGCAGAATACTCTTCCAATGCCCTGATAGCGGAGAACAACCGTCATTTCAACGGCAAGGAGATACTGAACAGTTACACCAACCTGTATGTGACGTTCACGAACGGCAGCCGAAACGGTAAGATACGCAAAAGCGCATCGGGCACCTCGCTGATGCGAAAGCTGCACTACCCGTTCAAGCAACCTTATAAGGAATATCAGCAACGGCTGACAGAAATGGAAGCCTTTCTGATGAACTTTGAGAACGGTTTGTCGTCCATCCAGCAGTTTGAGATACGCAAGATGGATGATACGGAACTGAACAACGCCATCTACGACTACGTCAACCTCTCTTACGAGACACCGGAAAACGATGCCACGCAGAAGAGCGTCAACCCTATGGCTGTCAGTGAAAGCGGAAGCATGAAAATAGGGCAGCAGCACGTTTCCATCCTTTCGCTGACCAACGAAGGCGAGCATCTTCAGGAACTGGCCGTGCCGCACACCGGCAAGTCGAAGGCATACGGGGGAAACATAGAGATACCGGACAGCATACGGAGCAAATGCTCGATGCTGTACCCCGTAGGACTTGGCCTGCCGTTCAACCACATCGTAAACATCGTGATAGAGATAACCGATCCAGATGCCACCGTAACGGCCATCGGTGCGGAGAAAGACGCGCTGAACTACATCACCAACTTCTACCCTCCGGCGGCAGAGAAGCAACGCGAGCAGGCAGCCTTCTGCGATGAGATTACCCAGTTCGACTACCAGACCGCCTATACCGCCTTCAATGTCGTGCTGAACGATACAGACCGCACCTCGCTCATGCGGAAAACCGCACTGGTACAGCAAGGCTTCAGCTTTATGAACCAAAGTTCGTGCTATGTGGAGAACGCCGAGCTGTGCAACCTGTTCTTCTGCAACATACCCGGCAATGCCAGGGCCAATTACCGGGGCTTCGTCAACACGACCAAGCAGGCCATCTGCTATCTGCAAAAAGAGGGGATGTACCTTTCGGACGAGAAAGGGCATATCTACCATGACCGTTTCGGTACTCCCGCCAAGATAAACCTCTGGGATTATCCGGCGCTGAACAACAAGAACCGCATCGTTATCGGCCCGTCCGGTTCCGGTAAATCTTTCTGGCTGAACAATTACATCCTGCAAAGCTATGAGCTGGGCCGGGATGTGATGATCATTGACATCGGCGGCTCTTACCGCTCGATGATAGCCTTGAACCGGGGCAAATACTTCGACTCTACCGAGCAGAAGAAATTTGCGTTCAACCCCTTCTTGTGTGACCGTGACAAGAACGGCAAATACCTGTACATCGACACCACGGATGCCGAGTCTGCCGATGACCAGATAAAGACCATCGTCGCCATTATCAGCTACATTTGGAAGGTACGTGAACCCATGCTGCCTGCCGAAAACGCCATTCTCAGGAAATCCGTCATCGGATTTTACGACTATGTGAACAATTCTTCAATAGGAGAGAAGCATGAGCGTATCTTCCCGACGCTGATAACTTACCGGGCTTATCTGAAGGAAGTGTTCAGCAAACGGATGACCGAGTTTGAGAAACAGAAATTCGAGATAGAGGAGCTGTTGCTTTTACTGGAACCCTATACGGACGGAGAGCTGTCATTCCTGCTGAACGCTACCGAGAACGTGGATATCGTGCATGACCGGCTGATAGCCTTCGATATGGAAGATGCCTCTAAGAAAGAGTACTTTCCACTCGTTGCCATCATCACCCTGCAAATGATCGTGGATAAAATCAAGAAACGCCAGGGGTTTGCCAAAGAGCTAATCATCGACGAAGCACTCGACTTCCTGCAAGACGAGAAATTCGGAGACTTCATCGCCTACCTGTACCGAACCTTCCGTAAAAAGGAGGGAAGCATCACGCTGGCCGCACAGAACATCCTGTTTTTGAAAAACATGCCGTCCAGTATCAAGGACTCCATCATCATCAACTGCGCGACCAAGATTATCCTCGACCATTCAGAACACCGGCAGAACCTGCCGGAAGTGAAAGCCGTGCTTTCCATCACGGACGAAGAGGCCTATATGATCGAGTCGTTGCAGCGCACGGAACGCTGGAGAGAGTTTTTCATCAAGATGTCGAACGATGCCTTCATCTTCCGCAACGAGGTGTCCGACTTCGCCGCCGTAGCCTTCGATTCGCGCCAGGCGACAGTAGTACGACTGAAGCAGTTGTTCAACGAAAGCGGCTCGACCTATACGGCCATCAACCGCTATCTGGAGGAAAGGAGGAAAAAGTATGGATGACGCCACCCAAGGGCTGACCGCCCTTCTAGGCTGGTCAACCGACTTCAACGGCAGCGCATACAATCTTGCCGGAAGCATTGCCGCCGCACTTTTGGGCGTTGCGCTCATTTTCGTGGTATGGGCACTCGCCACGAAAAAGGAAAATGCCAAGAGCTATCTGACAGCCTGGCTGGTATGTGTCATATTCACCCTATTATTCATCACCAACAAATAACCGTCATGAAAAGAATCATTCTCATACTCGGACTTGCCGCCTCGATAGGGCTGATGGGAACCGGCAGTGTTCATGCCCAGTTCGTCGTGCATGATCCCGGCCACACCCTGCTGAACTCAACGGAATGGATCGCCAATGTCAAGAAATGGGTTACACAAATCAATGAAATGATCGATGCCCAGGAACTGCGGCTCGGCCTGCAAAAGATCGACCAGTTGAAGGAACTCAAATCATTGAAAGAGCTTGCCGACCTGCTGGACGACGTAGCCTGCCTGAGCAGCGACTACAGCTTTTACCTGAACGTAGGATCGAATTACCACTGCCTGAAATTTCTCAACTTTCAGCGTGTGACCGTCAATCTGAGCCTGAGTACCGACCTGCTGTTCAAGGTGGCCACCGTGACCAGTTACTTCTCGATGAACTCGGAAGGGCGCATGTCCTTTATCGAGCAGGTGAAGGAATCGGTGGAAAAAGCCGCCGAAGAGATGCGTGAGTTTAACGAATCCGTGCGTTCCACGGTCATTTACAAATCCATGAAGGGGCATAACCGGAAGACCTATTACCAGGGACGGTTGGCCGCTTTCACACGACACACCAATTAAAGCGTTATGAATCAAGATAATTTTCTCTGGGGACTTCAGATCACGGACGGTCTGACGATGGAACTCGTTTCGCAAATGACAGTCATCGCCTTCGGTGTTGGTGTCATCTGCTTTATCTGCAACCTAGCATACAACTATCTCTATCACGGAGCCAGCCAGCTGTTAAGCCCGAATGAGGACAAATTTCCCGACATGATGGAAATCGCCCGTTGCCTGGTACTGTTCTTCTGCCTAAGCATATACACCCCCATCGCCCAAACCATCGTAGGCACGATGGAAGTAATCAACGAAGCCACCTCGCTGACCTCCGAGCGTGCGCAGGAATTTGCCCAGTTCATGGCACAATCAGCCATCGAACAAGGAGAGATGATTGCCGAATACGACAAACACAGCCTCCAGTCGGAGGTAGCAGCCGGAGAAGACAGCACCGGCGCCATGCAGCACGAACTGGATAAAAAGATGGAAGAGGACGAAATGACCGGTGTACGCTCCAGCGTGGAGAAGATTGTGCAGCTGCTCAACCCCGCCAACCTCGCCACCCTTGTGCTTCATGGCATTTCCGCCCTATTGGTAGGAATCATACAAGTAGTCATCTTGGGTATCGGCGTGGTCATTGTCAAGCTACTGGTCATTCTCGGCCCGTTTGTCTTTGCCGTAAGCATGTTGCCGGTCTTTCAGAAACAGTTGAGTATCTGGTTCGGTACGCTCTGCTCCGCCTGTATGGTATTCACCGTCATCAATATTCTGAACCAAATCATATGGCAGACCTTCAAGGCCATCTATACGGAAAGTGCCGACATGGTGGACGCAGCTACGCAGCAGATACAATATTTAGGAATGGATCTCGCCCTGATTGGTGCTTATTGCAGCTGTTTCTGGCTATCCTCCAAAATCGTAGGACACAGCGATGCCGGGAAAATCATTTCGAAAACCGTGTCAATCGTCACCACGGCGGCCACCATCGCCCTGATGGGAGGCGCAGCGGCAGGCGGCAAGCTGACCAACGTAGGCGGTGCCGCCTCTATCGGGGCAAGTTTCATAAACGACAACAATAAAAAATAGAACTATGAATCTGATGAAATTCAAAGGAGCAGATGATGCGGTCAAGCTGACTATCCGGCTTTCAGCCGGGTACTGCATCATTCTGACTATCGCTTTTGCCAGCAGTATCATCTTCCTTATCAACAAAATAGAAAAAGCATACGGCCAGGCTCTCGTCATCGACAGGCAGGGAGAAGTCTATGAGGCAAGCAGCCTGTCTGCCAGCGATATGCGGCAATACGAATACATGAACCATGTAAAGACCTTCGTAACCCACTGGTATGCCTTTGACGAGAGCAGCTACGAGAAGAACATTTCGCTTGCGCTCAACCTCATAGGCAACAAGGGGAAGGAGCTGTTGAACGAGTACAACGATGTGAATATGCTGAACTCACTCATACAAAAGAATATCCGTTACGGGGTACGCATCAAGGATGTAGAGATTAACACACAAACGATACCCGTTTCCGGAAAGATAATCTTCACGCAGACCGGGTACCGGGCACGGGGAAGCATCTCACGTAATATCGAAGCGGAGTTCACCATCTATGATATGCTGTCCCGCAGCGAGGAAAATGCGCACGGAGCCAAGATAGAAGATTGGATTGTCCGCTATTCCGAACCCGTGGAAAGCAACGGCACCAACACATCGCAGGCAGCTTCTCCGGGCAAGAATGAAAACCAGTCAGAAACCTCTAAACCAACCGACCATGGAACCGAATAAACTTATCAAAGACAAGAACAAGCTGTTGATGGCCATCCCGGTAATCCTGGGCATCCTCTTCCTTTATGTATTCTTCATCCGTGAGGACGGGAACGTGCCGTCAGGGAGTGACAGACAGGCCGCCTCGCAAGCCTTTTTGGAACCACAGTCGGAAATGGCCGACAAGGTGAACGACAAGATGGAAGCCTATAAGCAGGACAAACTGGAAGAGCAGGAGAAGGCACGCATCCTGAAAGAGTCTCAGGTCAAAGGATCTGATTTTTACTTCGAGCTGCAAAACCAGCAGGAGCGGTATGACCGTGCCACACTGGAGCGCATCCGCCGTATGCAGAACGATCCGTACAGCGAAGTCATGGCAGAATACGGAGGTGGCCGGAACGGACGCTTCTCTCATCAGCTGGAAAGCCAACTGGACGGACTGGAGGACGAGCAGGCGCTCAACGAGATTATCCGGGAAGCCAAGAAGAACTCACGCATCCGCAAGGAACTGGAAGAATCCGACAAATACCGCAAGCGCATGTATGAACGGATTGTCAATTATGACCAAGAGGGAAAAACGGAGAAAGCCGCTGCCAACCCTTCCGGCCATCCATCCGCCGACAGCCTGATGCAAAAAGGCCCGATCTACCATGCCGAAAACGGCAAGCGGGTACGCCGCCAACCGACCTCCGCACCGGGAAACAGCAACCTCTTCAGGGCTTGCATCCACGGCGACCAGACCGTAGTCACGGGCAGTACGGTACGGATGCGGTTGCTTCAGGACGTAACCCTATCCGGCATGAAGATACCGGCCAACACGCTGTTTTACGGTATCGCCACTTTGGGAGCCAACCGCCTCGATGTGGTAGTCAGCAACCTGAAGGTAGGAGACAACCTCAATCCCGTATCGGTGGTTGTCTTCGACAATGATGCCATGGAAGGTTTGAACCTGCCCAATAACCTGAAAGCCAGTGCAGCCAAGCGTATGGAACAAGGTCTTGTACAGAACATTGACATGCCGCTCTCTTCCATCGGCACGATGGCCAGCGAAGTGACCAGCGTAGTCAACGCCACCACCCAGGTAGCCAAGCAAATCTTGAACATGAGCCTCTCACAAGTGAAGGTACATCTCAAGTCCAACTACGAAATGTATATCCAAGAAGAGAGTCAGGAATCGAAGTTGCGTAGGCAAGCCGTGCAAGCGGAGTTACAGAAGCTCTATGAGCAAATGGAACAAGAGAAAACGAACAAGAAAAATCATCCCCTTCAAACATTGATAGACAAATTATGATAGACATTCTCAATTACCTGCTTGCGCTGTCAGCGGTCTTTTTCGGCTATCGGATCTACGTATCACGCCGGAACGGACGAGCCTTTAAAGAAATCCGTCCGCTGACCGTTTCTTTCGGCATTACCCTGCTTCTTCTATGGGGCATTACCGTATTCACCGCCTTTTTTTCAAGAACCGTTTAACATATCGACAACATGAAGAAATATATTTATCTACTGTTTTACTGCTTTGTGTGCAGTCTGCCGCTCTTCGCTCAGGAAAACGGCACTCCCCGGAAACAAGCCATCAGCCAAAAAGACATCTTTATCTCTTTCGACTGTGTGAAACACCTGGTATTTCCTGTGCAAGTATCTGATATCGCCATCGGCGAACAGGAGCTTGTCATGGCCAGCCGGGTAGAAGAGGCGCCCCATATCGTCAGGCTCTCGGCGCAAGCGGAAGGATTCACCGAAGAGACCAACCTGACCGTAGTCTGCATCGACGGAAGCGTTTACACCTATCACATCCGCTACCTTCCCGAAGGCGGCACGGATTCGTACCCGAACATTTACGAGGACAACGGGAAATGGCAGCACCATGACTATCAGGCAGAAGTCAGCGACCTCCATCTGGCCGAGTTCTTCTTTCCGGAGGACATCGCTTACGGAACGCCCGGCAACGAGGTGTCCTTCACTCTGGCCGCCTACAACAACCAGTTGAAAGTATCAACCGCCAAAGATGCCGTGGCATATTCCAACCTGTTTGTGGTGGATAAGGCCATGAACACTTACCACATCACCATCAAACGGGGCAATACCTCCGTATTCACCTACAATTTTGATGACCAGCGCAAATATACCGCCCATGTGGATGTGAACAGCGAGGAAATGGAAAGATGCATCCAAGAGCTGCGCACCAAGAAGCGCAACATCTACAGCCTGGGGGTCATCGAGAACAAGTTTGAGTTGTCAATGGCCAATCTGTATGTGCATGAGGACTTCATGTTTTTCATCTTTGACCTGAAAAACAAATCATACATCGACTACGACATCGAGTTTGTCAAATGTTTCCAGCGTGACCAAAAGAAGAGCAAGAACGCCATCCAGCAAGAAACGACCATCGAACCTATCTATCAGAAAGATTTTGATACGAAAATCAAGGGCAAGAGCCGGAACCGGCTGATACTTGGTTTCGACAAATTCACGATACCCGATGATAAGGTATTCGAGATCGAGATTTACGAGCGAAACGGCGGGCGGCACATCAAGCTGGCCGTGTTGAACGAATACATCCTTTCCGCAGAACCCTTATACAAGCCACAGCCATGAAACTGAGAGAAGCATTAGACACCTATATGTTCGACAACGTGGGACAGTTCGGCGGCATCGCCGAATCACTGGGCTATCAGACCGAATACCGGGACGGATATTTCCGGTTCCGCAAAGACGGGGAAGAGCTGAGCATGAGCGTAAGCGAAATCAGGGAAAAAGCCGGAGCAAAGTACGATGAAAGCCTTCGTGACCAATCAAAAGAACGTGTATCCGCCCTTTTTGACAAGGAACGTGCCAATGATCCTAAATATGTCGCCGAGCTGGAGAAGGATGGCATCAGCATCAAGCGGTGGGAGAACCTGAAGGGACATGACAAGGACGGCTTTACCGTCATCGACCATCGCCTGAAGGTATGCTACACCGGACAGTCGCTCTATGAATACGCCTACAAGCAAGGGAACATCCTCGACGGGAAAGGCACCAAGCTGGAAAAGGGTGTCATGTCTGATTTGATGGAGATACACGGCAAACCGGGGAAGCTCCGTTTCAACGATGACGGAATCTCCGTATTCTACCGCAAAGAGGCGTTGGTTATCCCGGACAAGGTGCTGGGAAAGAAGTTGGGCAAGAAAGAGAAAGAACAGCTGCTTGCCGGTGACATCGTACCCATCACCGTAAATAAGAAGGACATCCTGCTGCAAGTTGACCGGGATCTGAACTCCGTCATCCTGCGCACCAACCAGGAAATCAAGATTCCCGACATCATCGGGCAGACCAGCGAATATGGCGGCTACAAGTTAACCAAAGCCGACAAATACCTGCTCGCCAACGGCCATGCACTGGAGAACAAGCTGCTGCACAGTCCGGAAGGCTACTTCATTGCCGACATCCAACTGACGGATGACAGGAAAGGAGTCATGATACAGAACATACAGAGTATCACTCCCGGCAAGGCACAAGAGCTGATCAAGGCCATGACCCCCAAACTGGAAGCCCATGCGGCCAACATAGAAGCTGCAAAAGAGCAAAAACACGAAGAGGGGCGCAATATGGAAGCCGAGTTTAAGGAAGCGGTGGGCAAACATGACTTTGAAAAAATCGGGAAGCTCAAAGAGGAAGGATATAAACCCAGTGAAGAGTTTATCAAAGGAATCGGTAAGGAACACGGTCTGGATGAAAGGCAAACCCATGAAGTCATCCAGCTGTTCGGCACCAAGCCGGAAGAACAGGGCGAACATGAAAGGCAGGCCGCACGTCTGTTGGATGCCGCACAGACCGACAACTTTCATGTCATCCAAGAGATACAGAAAGAAGGGTACCGGCTCACTCAAGAAGACCTTACCCGGATGCGTGAAACGGGTGTGCAAGCCAACACACTGATAGCCGTACAAAAGATTTTCGGGATGGAAGGCAGCACAAAGACACTGGGAGATGTCAAACTGGCCAGCACACCCAAACCCGACAACAGCAAGGAAATGGCCCGTCCGATAGCCAGCACCATCAACCGGGCTTTCAATGACTTATAACCTAAAAAATCAGGAATTATGGATTACGATGAATTAGTACAGAAAAACATTGCAGGAGAAATCAGTGACTTAGAGTTTCTACTTGCACAGGAAGAGCTTGCACAAGCCTATCAAGAAGAGATGGCTGCCAAGCAGCAAGAGACAAACAACCAAACGGCCAGAGAATGGCTGCTTGATTACGAGAACAGAAATCTATACCAATAAATCATGGATACAGCAAGTGATAAAGCATTACAGCGTTTCGCCGAACTGATGATCGAAAAGATAAAGCAGGTGGAAGACAACTGGCAAAAGCCTTGGTTCGGGATAAAGGGTGGGGGACTTCCGCAAAATATCGAGGGAAGAACCTACAACGGAGTAAATTCCTTCATGTTGTTTCTACTTTCGGAAAAAGAGCAGTACAGCCTGCCGGTCTATATGACCTTCATGCAAGCCAAAGACAACGGCCTTAACATACTGAAAGGAGAAAAGTCATTCCCAGTCATTTACTGGAATTTCTCAGTAAGAGACAAGAACGGAAAGAAAATACCTTTCGACGTATATAAGAACCTGGATAAAAACGAGCAGCAGGAATATAAGGTCACGCCGTTTCTGAAGACATACAATGTGTTCAACGTACAGCAGACCAATCTTCAGGAAACGAAACCGGAGAAATGGGAAGCATTGAAGGAGCAATTCAAGATACCGGCCATCAAGGACGAGCAAGGGATGCTCACCGTGCCTCTGATTGATGCGATGGTACGGGAACAGCAATGGATCTGCCCCATTTATTCCAAGGAAGGAAATAGTGCTTACCATGCAAGGGGAGAAGATAACCATATCGTCGTACCCCTGAAGGGGCAGTTTAAGGACGGAGAGAATTTCTACTCCACACTACTGCATGAGATGGCGCACTCGACTGGAGAACCTGAGCATCTGAACCGGGAAAAAGGCGTGATTTTCGGAGACAAGCAATATGCCAAAGAGGAACTGGTTGCCGAACTCACCTCCGCTACCGTCGGGCAAAGCCTGGGAATATCCACCCATATCCGGGAAGAAAATGCCATGTATCTAAAAAACTGGCTGGGAGCCTTGAAAGAAGATCCCAAATTCATCTACAACATCCTTGCCGATGTAGGAAAAGCCAGCAATATGATTCAGGAACATACCGCACGGATGGAACAGTACCTCACACCGGAGGAACGGTTCACGCAGGCCGTCCTGCAAGACAACCGTCCGGTATTGGAGCAGATGAAAAACGAAGGTTTTACCCCTTCATCACGGTTATTGGAAAGTGTTGCGGCAAACCATCCTACAGCCGACAACCTTGAAACGCTACACAGCACTTTCGGCATTTCGCTGCCTTCCATGGAAGCGGAGCCAGCCATGAAAAATATGAATGAGCCACAGCTCGGATTATAAACTTTTAAAAACCATCATTATGTTTACAGGACAAATTATCGGTTATGTCGGTGCGGATGCCCGGCAGAACAAGAACGGAAAAGGATTCAACTTCCATGTATCCACCAAGTACAAGAACGTGAACAACGAGGAACAGACCCTATGGGTATGCTGTTTCGTGAATTACGAGAGTAAAGTCTTTGAGTATCTGAAAAAAGGGACACAGGTATATGTCTGCGGCGATGTGTATGCCGATGTATTCCAGAAGGATGACGGTAGCCACATCCCATCCGTCAGCCTGACCGTCTCACGCATTGAGTTACTGGGAAAGGCAGAGAAAAAAGAGAGCGGTGACGGAACGGCATCCGGACAACCCCAATAACAGCAACGGCCATGGAAAGAGAGAAGAAAGACCTGTCATTCATCCTGATCCTGCTATCCACGCTCATCGGGACAGCCGTACTGTTTCAGTGGGCTATCGTTACGGGATTATACGCTCCACTACGTAATCCGGCCATGTGGGAAAGGCTGATGGAGAAGGATATCCTATTCCGGTTTCTCTACGTTATCCTGATCGGAGGCCTCGCTTTTCTCCTTCCGGTTGGCAAAGTGAAAGACGAAAACAAGAAATGGGTTTACACCAGTATGACACTGGTTACGGCATCCATGCTGGTTGTCGGATTCAGCCGGTTATCAGCGTGGTATAACCTATTTGTATTTCCCATTCTATTCGTAGCGTACACGCTGCTTGTCATCAAGACTCTGCCTTATTTCATCCGGCGTCATGCCCAATCCGATGATAGCATTTTCGGGTTAAGCCGGGAAGAATCGGCTTTCTACTTCCGCTTTGAAACCGCCTCCGGGCCGCTGGTCATCCATAAGCCGCAGCAGAATGTCTATATCGACGGCGGTCCGGGAAGCGGTAAATCAGAGAGCTGGATCAAGGGAATCATCTACCAGTGCGCCGAGCGCAACTATGCCGGATTCGTGTACGATTGGGAGGGTGATCCCACCAAGGACAAGTCACCCATCCTCTCACGTATCGCATACGGAAGCATCGAACATTTCCGGAACAAGGGGATGGAAACACCCCGTTTCGCCTATATCAACTTTGTGGATATGTCACGCACGGTCAGGGTGAACGTACTTTCTCCGCAATACATGTCAAAGGGAAACGAATCGCTATTCATCCGCAATATCATCATGACACTGATGAAGAATCTGGAAGCAAGCTGGAAGGAAAAGACCGACTTTTGGGCCAACAATGCCATCAACTACGTCTATTCAATCGCCTATAAATGTTTCAAGGAAAGGAAGCTTGGTATCTGTACGCTGCCCCATGTGATAGCCCTTGCCCTTTCTGACAGCAACCTAGTATTCCACTGGCTGTCGGAAGATCCTGAAATCGCATTGAACATGTCCTCCATGCTGACCGCCTGGAAACTGGGTGCACAACAGCAGACAGCCGGAGCCGTATCATCCGCACAGACTCCGTTGGTACTCCTGAACAACAAATACATCTTCTGGGTGTTGTCGCCACTTCCCGAAGAAGAGTTCTCTTTGGATATAACCAACAAGGAACACCCAACGCTGTTATGCGTAGGCAATGCGCCCACCATCAAGGAAGCCGTTTCCCCTGCTATTTCCTGCATCGGCAGCGTCTTGATGTCACAGATGAACAATCCCGGCAAAGCGACCAGCATATTCATGGTAGATGAATTTCCGACCATCCTGTTGCAAGGCATTGACACTTTCATCGGAACCGCCCGGAAGCACAATGTCGCTACCATTCTCGCCGTTCAGGACTTCAACCAAGCGGTCAGGGACTATGGAGAGAAAAGTGCCAACATCCTGAAAGCCTCCTGCGGAACGCAGGCTTACGGTATGACCGGAAATGAGAAGACCGCCAAAGACATCGAGAACTTGCTTGGGGAGAAGAAAGAAGCGCAAGAATCTTATTCACACCAAGCCGGTGGCAATAACAGTGTCACGGAGAGCCTGCAAAAAGAAAAAGTCTTAAAGGCAAGGGACATTGCCGGACAAGCAGCCGGACACTTCATTGGCAAGATTGCCGGAGGCAAGCCGCCATTCTTCAGCGTGCAGATGGATATGTGCCGTTTTGAAGAGAAGGAGATACCCCGTTTCTCCTTACCGGTCAAACTGGGCAACGGCAAAGAAGAGATGGAACTGGAAATCCTGGAAGAGATTATCCAGCAGAACTACATCAAAATCATTGAAGATGTCAACGCCATCCTCAAAAAGATAGAGGACAAATTAAAAGAAAAGTCAGCAGTTCCGCCAACCGGGACACACAAGACAGAACAAAAAATCATCCGATAACATTCAACAAAAGAATCCTACCATGAGAAAAATTCATTCATTATTAGCGGCAGCCTGCTTATTGGCCGCTTCATGCAACAAAGAGGAAATCCAATCGGAAACAGACAAAGCCGGCATGTATCACATCACCGTAGCCGTAACCGGTTCCTCACCCAAAGGCAGTGTGCATATATATAATCTTGACGGCGTGAGATTCAGGAACGAACGCACCGGTACCTCCGCAGCTTCCGTAGATGAGAGTTTCACCGATAAAGCGGAATACAGCACGGAAAAGCCTGTCAGCCAAATTACCGTGCAAGGCATTCTCTATTCAAAAGAGAGTGCTATCATCACCATGCAGATAAAAAAAGACGGGGAAAGCGTATTCAACCAGAGCAAACAGTTGGAGGCCGTTCCCGGTATAGACACTACTGTTGATTTGGTTTACAGTACCTTGAAATAAAAATGCAGACGAATCAAAAAACATATACTTTCTCTTCCATATTTAGATGATATTTCTTATCTTTATGAAAGATAATCTTTCTCATTTATAATCTAAGCTCAGATAAAATGAGATTCAACTAATCCAGTCAACGTTATGAAAGTCGATTTCAATCAGATAAAAACAACCATTTCTCTGCCCGATTTCCTGCTGGAACTAGGATGGAAAATCGTGGAAGGCTCTTCCAACTCCTGTCCCAAAATGAGCAACGGAACGCATACCATCGTCATCAAGCGGAACTCGCAGAACCAATACACCTATTGGGACGTGCATAGTGACAGCGTGCGTGGCCGCAGTATCATGGATCTGATGCAGGAACATCTATTTGAAACAACCGGAAAAATGCCGTCCTTGCGCGAGGTGGGGGAGATCCTTCAGAACTACATCAACACCAACCGCATCACGACACCCGAAAAAAGCCGGTATGAAGTAGGTAACACAAGCATGAGAGCGGACGAACTTCAATTCTACTTGAGCCAGCTACAACCCTACAAGGGCAATTATCTCCAGAAAAGAGGTATCCTGAAAGAAAGCATTGAAAGCCGGTTCTTCAAAGACACTTTCTTTATCCGTGAGGTAAAGAACAAAGGGAGTGTTTACCGCAACGTGTGCATCAAGATGTACAATGAAAACGGTGTGCAAGCCATTTCTCAACGAAATGAAACATTCAAAGGGATTATCGGTGGCAAGTTCGACTGTCTGGCGACCAGCAACCATGACAAAAGCCGCCCGATAGACATTCTCTACATTGGGGAGTCATTTATAGACTGTATCTCCCACTATCAATTACGCCATTCCGGAAACGACCTCAATCTTGTATATGTATCTACGGAAGGGACATTCACGGAAGGACAAATGAGGCTATTACGCCTGATTCTTGACAAGAACCAGGTAAAGGAGCTCCGGAGCATCTTTGACAACGACAAACAAGGGCACAAGTACACTCTATGGCTGCATCGTTACTTTCATGGCGATACGACTGATGTCGAGAGCCTGAGTAACGATGAACTCCGCAACAAGGTACGGAAACTGAAGAACGTCGAACTTTCGGAAAACAAGGATTGGAACGATGATCTGAAAATCTCGTGTGGCATCTGTTCCTCCACGGAGGACGGCCAGTAACCTCATAGATTTGCTCCATCACATAATACGACAACCTATAAAATCAGATCAATATGAATATCAAGCATTTATTTTTTTGTATGCTGCTCATTGCCTTTTCCTCATGCAGCAAACCCGGCTATGAGAAGGCCATTGCGGAATGGGTTCAGACAGATTCTCACGGCACCTGGACGGATTTAAAGTTCGAACTACTGGAAGTGTTGGAAACAGAAGACGTCACCGTATCGGACAGCCTGTGCTACCTGAACAACAAAAGCGCACAATTATCCGCTGTCATACAGAAAGCGGAAAGTCCCCGTGCCTTATTCAAACCGTCCTTTTCCGCCTATATGGAAGCCGAAAAAAGCCTGAAAGCAACGGATGCCATGAAAGCCATGTACCTGCACCGTGACAGTACGGAAGTTATCGGCAAGATATTAAAATGCAGGTATGCCATCGTCCAGCCACACTCAGGGGTGCAGCAGAAAAAGACGGCTTCTTTCCTATTGTCCCCCGACATGGAAAAATGTATCGGCAAACTAAAGCCGACAAGCAAATAATCCGAGCGTAACGATGTGTAGCGACAACGTTTTTTGGGGTTCTTTTTTGGGCGTCTTCCAAAAAAGAACTCCCACACATTTAGATGTGTGGGCTATTCATTACACTACCATCCTTTCCCTTATCAACGGTATATTATCCCGTACCAAATTCAGAATCCGGTCATGATAGGCTGATAATTGGTTAGACTTTCCACGACACTGGCACACCTCCATCCTGCTAAGTGAAAACTCCACCGTTTCCATGCGCCTTCCATCCACCGTTGCCGACATTATCAACGAATCTTCTCTCTTATAATAGGCGTTGCTGAATACACAATGATGCAGCAACTTTCCCTCTTTGTAAAAGTCCGAAAGGCTTTCCAATACCCGAACCATAATATTTCCATCCGCAAACGAAAGATTAAAGAAACGTGATTTGGCAGCAATATAGTCTTTTTCATCCTTTTCAGAATATTTTTTCTTACATTTCCCCATCACCCAATCATGCGCTTCTTCTACATTCAACGGACACAAATAATGAGGATTTCTCGCATCCAATTTATTTTCTATCAGCATATCCACATAGTCCAGCCACAAGTCCGCATCATGTATCACATAGTCATGTCTTAAACAGATTTTTACATACGTCCAATACTTATCTATACCGTATTTTCTCTCTAAAAATCTCAAGAACAAATTCATTTGCCCTGCCTTATATAATATCTCCATCCGATTATCAGTTAATAATGTCATAAAGAAGGAACTCGGACAAATATCATAAAAGGCACCCTTAAATCCATTCCTCGTAAGTTCGGGTATCACTTTCATTCTCGGATAGATAACTGCCGGGCAAATATCATAAATACGGTCATGATGCACATTCCGCTTACGCAATTCCAAAGAACTTCCATATATCCATGCATCGTAATAAAATATAGACATGCCCCGCAGCAAAGACAGCGTTTCTGTCTTGCCCTCTTTATTCATCCAACACTGTACCGCCTCAATTATAAAGTAATTAGCCGGAGACCCTTTTTTCAGCCGGCAGTCCACCATAAAAAAACGGATAACTTGATATTGCTTGTATGTAGTAATCACACAAAAATATTCTTTATATACAGCCGTCCTTTTCCTGCTATTCTCCAATTTCAGGTTCATACCGCAATGAGGACATTTACAGTTTTTCTTATCTTCCTTATCCCGCCATGTATGCCCACAATCCAAACAAAAGCAATTCCCCTTTGCATCACGCTTGAAATAATGCACAAAGCAATGTTTATAGGCATAACGCTTTTGAGCCTCTGAAACGGGAGCTAACTTCCTGCTCCCATTCACGATTTCCATTTGTAATTTTGTCTTGGGTTTCATATCAAAAAAGAGTTAACTGGGTTTGTACTTCGGTGTTGTTCTCACGTTTAGCTTGTTGACGCTTCTTCAACTTTGCCAATTCTTCCTCCTGCAATTTTTTGATAGCAGCCTCACGAGCCGCTTTCTTTTCTTCCTCTGACAATTCAACATGATGATTTACGACTACATTACATTTCAATGGGCTACCCACCTCAATATTATCTTCCTGATAATAGTGCAACGCCATACCAAAAATTTCATCATCACTAAAACCACAGCAACCGCTTTTCTTCACTTGGTTTAAAATATAGGTAATGCAATTATCTATATTCTTTGTAGGTTTTTGATAGACTGGAGCAAACAGACTATCCACCGCTGCCATATTATCAAGGTATGCCTTGATGGTACTTTTAAATTGTTCTGACACTTTCATAGTATATCATTTTTAGATTTCATTTCACAATAAGCCAATTTCACGAGAAACAAGGAGAATAGGCAAATAAGAGCCAACAACGTAACCGACACAACCTTTATCGGACTTGGCGTTATTACCGCTCCGACAAACATAGCCACTGCACAAAGAGCGATGATGACCGAAAAAACAAATTGAATGATTTGCATATACTTCTGCTACTTAGTTTGTTAAACTTCTAATTTTATGCTTCAGCTAGATTTAAAGACCTTTTTTTAAAACCCCTTTCCGGGATGGCCTTTTCTTTCTGCCGACTTTTTTTTTGAGCTTTCATGCCCCATCTGAGTTTATGAGCCTTTTTTTTACGGCACACAACAATAAGGAAGGAGGGATTAAGAAAAGTTTTGGACGACAAAAAATGTTGGGGACAGCGAAGCCGTCCGGCGTTATTTTTTTCGGGACAAAGGGGCGAAGACCGGAACTCTTTCGTATCCATCCACCGAAATAAATTTGCCGTTCAAAAACAAAGGATCTCAGATGGAGCTATGAAAAAAGCACATTAGGGGAGGCAGAAAACAAGGAAAAGGGCAGTACGGAAAGTAAAACAAACCATACGGTTTTGCTTGCAAAACCGTATTCCTATCTCCCTGCCACAAGTGACAGGGGGGGAACGGGTTAGCAACGGACTGCCGGGACAAACGGTAAAAGGAAGGAACTGCAATACGGAAGAAGGAGGTTGTTTCGGCAATGCCGAAGCTCCGGATGATGACCATTGCAATCCCGCCCACGTTTGGAACTTCTCTTTTCTGGTTTGCCCATAATCAGCCGCATAGCGGATGACTACGGGCAAACCGGGAATGAGAACAGTCATTCCGATGAAGGGGAGGGTGGGGAAGAATACTGCGTGAACGCAAAAACACTCTCGGATATGTAGCAAAAAAAGCGGCACTAGGCCGCTTCAATCATTTGCTTGCTTTTTTCTTTTTAGAGACAGCCTTCTGTTTAGGCTGATCCGGTTTTTCTTCTTCTTTTTCCGGAGCCGGATAAAACTTGGTGGCTACCATCACAATGCGGTTACGCTTCTCCCCACTTTTAGAATCCGTCCATTCTTCCGGCTTAAAGTAGCCTTCAACGGTTATCAGCTCACCTTTTTTCAATACATCGAAGGAATCCAGTGCTTCATTCTTTCTCCAGGCTTCAATCCCCATGAAAGCGGAAACATAAGAGGTTTCTTCACCTGTCTTGTCTGCACGGCTGACCGCGATAGAAAAGCGTGCTACGCTTGCTGTTTCAAAACTACGGATTTCTGCATCCTTACCGATAAAACCTGTTACTGCGAATGAATTTTCAATCTTTTTCATATCTCTGATTTTTTAGAAGTTAATTAATCAATTTTACAGTGCAATAACTGATTGTTGGCTTTGGGGGACACCATGAAAAAAGATATAAATACTCTTTTTATGCTGGCCGGAAAAAGGAAGATTTGTAACTTTTTTATTGGTGAAGATGGCAGCAAATAATTCGGGTTAAATACGCTTTTTATGCAAGGCAAAAAAAGGAAGATTTCAGACGAATAACAACGTGGTGTTTGTGAATCGTCCCCTTATCCCCGTAAAAGGGGTTAGCAACAATCTATATTTGCAACGGAAAATGATTTGACTTCCCTAAAAAATGATATGAAAAAGACAAAACTTGAAAATCAGCAACAGGTTTGGAAAGGATGCAAAAAACAACCGGTCAGACAGCAAGCATGGCACATTCCGAAAATATGGTCAGCCGCCTATCGACACACCGGAAGAAACCTCTGCAATTCCTTTTAAAAAAATGAAGCCGAAGAATGAAGCATACAATATTCCACGTATCGAAAAAAGTGACTGCACGATAAAATGAAAGGCTGCAACGGAAGAACAGACTTGCGGATTCTGCGGGGAGAACATAACCATACAGGCATACAGCCACTACAACTGTTTCCGGAAAAAGAAGATTATACAACCGGAAAAACAGAAAGGCATCCACTCGGAGAAAAGCAAGCAAACGATTGAAGCGGACTGCCGATTTAGCGGCGAAATATCCGACTACCTATATACAGCCCTAAAAGGCTGGGGCATATGGGTAAGCAACAGACTGCCGGGCAAATAAAAGGAGAGTGGCATAGCCGCCGGAAAGAGGTTGTCTCGATGTGGCCGAAGCTCCGAAAGCAGACCGGATATGCCTCTCTCCTTTGCCTTCCCCATTCCTGGATTTCACACAATCACGGAGCCTGCGAGTGACTATGAGAAATCCTGAAACGGGGACAGTCACTCCGCTGAAAGGGTGGGTGGGAAACATGTGACTTTCTCCAAAATAACAAATAGGGGTATAAAGATCTCAAAAGAAAAGAAAGCCGTTCCAGAAAAGACTGGAGCAACTATCACCATCTACTGTTCTTTAAGTTAATTGCAGCAAATCCAAATCATCAGTGACCAATCCATCCAATACATGTTGGATTTTATCAAATATAGCCTTATCTATGCCATACGTGGCGCATAACGATTGAAATTTGCTTACAGCATCGAACACCTGTAATATCTTCTTTTCGGGCTCCTCTACAAAATCCTCGGCAAAGTTGACGAAATCACTTGTAGTCAAGGCAGACCTTTTGCCCATCACGCCCATCGAATGAATGTGTGCTGAAGAATTTTCCCATGTATTTGCCGTGAACATTACATCATATGCAGGTGATAAACGCCATACCCCTGCCTTATCCATGATAAACGATATGTTCTTATTATGATCATCGGATATACCTGCGACATAATTAAATACCATTCTGATAAATATCTGATCTTTGTCTTCCTGGGGAAGTTTCAGAGTCTCTGCTATCCAACACAGCTTCATATAATCATCTGCACCCGGCATAATGGCCGCAAGGGTCTGACTAAAGAGCTTTTCTCCATTCTTACGATCAAATCTTTCCGTTACGAAATGATTTCTTCCATCAATTTCTTTCAGGAAGCATGGCATCATGTTGATTCCCGCCGCCTTTGCCATTTCGCTATATACCATTTCTATCTCTGTGGTAGGAGAGTCATCTGCTTCTTTAAATTTGATGATATACTGCTTAAAATTTTCAGGCAAATCCACCTGGCCGGAACGAAACTCTTCCGTTTCGAGATTATAGGCAATCACTGCCTTCGGGCGCATGCCACCGGCAGAAGTTCCAAGATATATCAACTTTTTCATCGTGAGGCTATCCTCCGGTGATATGACAGCAGCATCTCGATCATTATATATTTTAGAAGCCAAAGTTGCCAATGATGACATATTTACTGACTCATGGATGGCATCATCATTAAATTCCGGTTCAAATTCCAATGCTCCCATAGCCCTCTTGCCAATATAAGAGAGCTTCAATAGAGGCAATGATTCCGTAACCTTTATATTATTATCCGTGAGCCATTGGTCAAATAGGGAAGCCCCCCATTTGTCAGGAAGCGCATCTGCAAGAAATTCCGGAAGCCCTTGATATAATTTATCTTTATTCCCATAGAAAGACGCAAACAAAGGGGTTCTCTTAGGGTGTGTGGAAGGGCATATATCATAATCTTGTTTCCTATATTCATCCGTAAATTGGAATACAGAACAATGCTTTTCAAAGTCCCAATTCAATTTGCCAATGCAAGTCCCCCACAGATATACATTCACTATAATCGGCTCTTTCTTCATACCATCTTACGTTTACCGTTAATTCTTTGTATTCTTTTACCTGTTTTTTCATTGATTAGGAAAGGGGAGTCTGGAAGTTCCGGAACCAAACCGACAACGCCTTCAAGAGTTCCACTTATACGCAAAATCTTAAGCAATGTACTTAGGGCAATATCACTTACTTTACAAGATTCTATTCTCTTAATAGTAACGATAGATACTCCTGCCTTATCCGCAAATTCTTGCTGGGAAAAACAGCAGCTAAGTCTTATAGACTTAACTCTCTTGCAGATTTCCTTTACAATACATTCATCTGAAAATTCGTATATTGTATATGTATCATATAATCTTTTCATAGAAAAACATATTTAGGTATCATTTTTGATACAAAAATACCGATAAATCTGAAAATCACCAAATTAAGAAACACTTTTTTTATAATCTTCTGCTGCATTAGCAAACGATTGAAGCGACCTTGTGCCGCTTCAATCGTTTGATTGCTTTTTCTTTTTAGTCCGGGGGTTCTTATTTTTCCGGAGTCGGGTAGAACTTAGTAGCTACCATCACAATGCGGTTACGTTTCTCCCCACTTTTAGAATCCGTCCATTCTTCCGGCTTAAAGTAGCCTTCAACGGTAATCAGTACATCTTTTTGCAGTATCCAAAAAGCATAGCGGTCTTCCATCTTACTCTAGGCTTCAACTTTCATAACAGAGGAAACAAATGTTTTTTCTTCATTTATCTTGCCTATGCGACTGACCACAATAGAGAAGTGTGCAACCTTTACTATTTCGAATAAATGGATTTCTGCATCCCTACAAATCCTGCCTGTTACTGCGAATGAATTTTCAATCTTTTTCATATCTCTGATTTTTTAGAAGTTAATTAATCAATTTTACAGTGCAATAACTGATTGTTGGCTTTGGGGGACACCATGAAAAAAGATATAAATACTCTTTTTATGCTGGCCGGAAAAAGGAAGATTTGTAACTTTTTTATTGGTGAAGATGGCAACGAATAATTCGGGTTAAATACGCTTTTTGTGCAAGGCAAAAAAAGGAAGATTTCAGACGAATAACAACGTGGTGTTTGTGAATCGTCCCCTTATCCCCGTAAAAGGGGTTAGCAACAATCTATATTTGCAACGGAAAATGATTTGACTTCCCTAAAAAATGATATGAAAAAGACAAAACTTGAAAATCAGTAACAGGTTTGGAAAGGATGCAAAAAACAACCGGTTAGACAGCAAGCATGGCACATCCCGAAAAGATGGTCAGCCGCCTATCGACACACCGGAAGAAACATCTGCAATTCCTTTTAAAAAAATGAAGCCGAAGAATGAAGCATATCATATTCCACGTATCGAAAAAAGTGACTGCACGATAAAATGAAAAGCTGCAACGGAAGAACTGACTTGCGGATTCTGCGGGAGAACATAACCACACAGGCATACAGCCACTACACCTGTTTCCAATAAAAGAAGATTACACCACCGGAAAAGCAGAAAGGCTCCACTCGGAGAAAAGCAAGCAAACGATTGAAGCGGACTGCCGATTTGGCAGCGAAATATCCAACTACCTATCTACAGCCCTAAAAGGCTAGGACATATGGGTAAGCAACAGACTGCCGGGCAGTCACTCCGCTGAAAGGGTGGGTGGGAAAAAACTAAGTGGACGCAAAAAACAACCTTACCATTGGGGGATAAACTTCCCCCTATTTTCACTTCACATATTCTTTACCCCACTTCAATTGATTCAACAAACTTCAACAACAAAGCGACTGTTACCGTATGAAATGAAAGCTGATTGAACAACTTATGCGCTTTCAGCATCTCAATAGCGGCTTCAGCCGTAACAACTCTCTGTTCATAAAGCCGAATTGTCGCATATAACTGGTCATTTGCGACAGGCCCCATTATTAGGTCATAGTCACCGTTTTCTCTTCCTCTGCGGTTGTTGACAACAAACTCCAGCCATTCTTTTGTCGCACCCATAAACCGAAGAACCGGATATTCCCTATCAAGAATATCATCGGGAACTTCATAAACAGAGACGATTGCTTTTTCGCTCTGTTCCCTGTTCTTCTTCAACAAAGCCCATTTTTTTGCTTGTTCAAAGTTGGTTGTCGTATAAAATCCCTTCCCAAAGTCCGTAGCCTTCCGTCCTTTCTGTATATTAGGGCGTTTCACGGTAACTGTAGATCCATGAAATAGTCTCATTTTCTTTTATTGATATAAGTCGTTATAGTATCTAATATATATTCGGGGTCTTGGGTATGAAGCATTTCAAAAGTCTCATCCAAAAAATCAAAAACCCCATAGTCCGAAAACAACAACAAGGTTTCTTCCGCACTTTGTTTCTTTTCCTCCCTATAATTCTCAATGCAGAACATCTTGAAAAGCAGGATCTTCGTGTCACCGTTATACCGTCGTTTTTCTTCTGTTTTTTCCTTCTCCAATGTTTCATAAAGCGACAATGTACTTGAATACCATAACTTGGTACTCTTATCCAGCAAAGATTTATACAACTTGGAAGAATATATATAATACAGTGCATCGCCTAAAGGCAATGCCTTTTTCTTCATGACCAGTTCTACCAGCTCTCTCATCACGAATGGGAGCATGGTTGAGTCAAGTTCTCCTTGATTTTTATGAGTAATTTCCATATTCTTGTTGTTATTACTTTAGCATATTTTCGAAAACACCTTCTTCACAGTTCTTTATACACACCTGACACTCGGCCACCACTTCTCTTAATATTCGGGCACATTCTTCATTCGAATGCCCTTGCAGTAATTCATAGGCATATCGCATCAGTTCATTAGCTTCCATTGTTTCCATCCTTATCAATAATATTCAAGTTCATCATTATTTTCTGCAACGACTCCATATTTGGAGTTCCTAACCAACACACACCTATGCAAAAGGTCATATTGTTCTCTGTATCTGAAAAACGCATATTGTTTTACCTTTTACAAACATTGTTGTCCCATTAAAATCTAAAAGAGTTCTTTGAAATATTTGAAATTTAGTTAGTTACAGCGATTTTCCGAGCGAACGGACTTGAATTTGTAGCTTTGCATCAGATTAATCCGATGGCATATGTTCCAAGACAAATACGTTTTCGCTCAATTGGCTTCATTTCTGAATCGAAGTAAGTTTAACCGCATAGTCACCAAGTATGATGGTGATAAATATGTGAAGCACTTCACCTGCTGGAATCAACTACTTGCTTTGATGTTTGGTCAACTTTCTAATCGTGAAAGTCTGCGAGATTTGATAGTTGCTCTTGAAGCTCATCATTCCAAATGTTATCATTTAGGAATGGGTAAAAATGTATCAAAGTCATCGCTGGCAAGAGCAAATCAAGATAGAGACTATCACATCTTTGAAGAATATGCTTACTACCTGGTTAGCGAAGCACGACAAAAGTGTGCTAATCATATTTTCAAACTTGGCGGTAACGTTTATGCTTTCGATTCGACTACTATTGACCTGTGCCTTTCAGTCTTTTGGTGGGCAAAATTCCGCAAAAAGAAAGGTGGTATCAAAGTGCATACATTATATGATGTGGAAACACAGATTCCTGCATTCTTTCATATCACGGAAGCATCCGTACACGATTCTAAAGTTATGATTGAAATTCCTTATGAACCAAGCTCTTATTACATCTTTGACCGCGGTTATAACAACTTCAAAATACTGTATAAAATTCATCAAATTGAAGCCTACTTTGTTGTCAGAGCAAAAAAGAATCTCGGGTACAAATCCATCCAATGGAAACGTAGGCTGCCTAAGAATGTGCTTTCAGACGCAAGTGTATTTCTGACAGGATTCTATCCTAAACAATATTATCCAGAGCCACTTAGATTGGTTAAATATTGGGATGAAGAACAAGAACGAGAATTTACATTCATAACCAATGCGATGCATATATCTGCGCTTCAAGTTGCTGAACTTTATAAAAATCGCTGGCAGGTAGAGCTGTTTTTCAAATGGCTCAAGCAGCACCTTAAAATCAAAAGATTTTGGGGAACTACAGAGAATGCTGTTCGAATACAGATATATGCTGCTATATGCGCTTACTGTTTGGTGGCAATCATTCAACACGATATGCAACTGAACAGAAGTACATATGAAGTGTTACAAATACTGAGCATCTCATTGACTGATAAGACTCATCTGAGAGACCTCTTTGATAAAACTAAATTTCAAAATGACAAAGAACGATTCGGACCAAATGGGCCAAGTTTATTTAATTTTTAATTCGTCCCAATTTTAATGGGACACTAATGTTTTACAAAGGTAAAACAATTAAGTAAAATTCATCTATCATTGCTTTTCATATTTATTGTGTCTTTCTCTTTTGCATCGGAAGTATTAGCACTTACAGCAACCAGACAGTATGACATCGCCACGTTTGATCATACCGCTGGAAAACAACGATATACAATCTGAATCAAAACAGATTGTATATCACCAATTTCTTTTTTTGTGCCTTGTTAAACGTATAAGAAGTTCCTCCGGCAGATTTTCCATCCCAATAGGCAATCAGCCTACAGGCGTGTGAAATCATGTAATCATTACGGTGGGCATAGCATTGGGCATAATAATATTCGGATAGAACTACCACCTTGTCGGCTTGGCGCAAAATATCAGCATACCTCTGTTTGTCCTCTTTGTTGAAATACACATCTTGCCCGACATAAGGAACAACCGCCACCAAAACCATATCGGGATATTGTTTCCTTTGTTCAAGTACGGTATGAGCAGCCATCATGTCAAATCCAACCGCACAACCAATATAGAAAAAACGGATTCCATTCTCATAGCAGAAACGTACCTCTTCATTCAACGATACGGACAAAGCATATTTATTTGTTCGTATCGTTCTATGACCGGTAAAAGCAACGGACATCATTTTCATCCATTTATCACGTGCCTTTCTACATATATCCAACGAACCTGCCGAAGTTTCATACACCATTCCATTCACCTCATAACGATAAGTGAACCAAGTAGTATCTCCAAAGATATCCTTCTGCTTCTCTATATAACTCTCTTTTTCTTTCATCTTATAACATACGGACAACTGTTTTACCTAAAAAGAAACCTCCCAAAACCTCACCTCCTATTTTTTCCAACTGACATGCGAAACGAGCATACGAAAACCCTTTTGTTAAAATATCGTCAAATACCAAGATTTTCTTACCCCGAAAAAAGTCCTTGTCAAATTCTATCACTTGTACTTTTTGAAGCGACTTGCTGTCAAATTTCTCGTGAATAGCCAAACGATCTCCACTGACACGTATATGTTCATACGCATTGATAGCACCTGAAAACTTACACACAGCCGAAGCAAACCCCTTATAACGAAGTTCATTCTTATCAGCGGAAGAAGCCGGAACACAAGCAAAAACAATATTCTTAACATCATCACCAAAAACTTGATGTAACTTATTCGCTATCATCCAAGCTATATTCAAATAAGCTTTTCCATCCTTAAAACTCCATATCATCTTACGAATTTGCCATTCTCTTTCCGTTGCCTGCCGATATTGCATAGGAAGATACTCAAAGAAAGAAAACATCATCTTATGCCATTGTCTGTCTAAACTAGGATATTTACTCTGATGTGCCATAGTCTTTTATCTATTAAAATTAAACTTATGCTTCAGCTAGATTTAAAGACCTTTTTTTAAACCCCTTTCCGGGATGGCCTTTTCTTTCTGCCGACTTTTTTTTTGAGCTTTCATGCCCCATCTGAGTTTATAAGCCTTTTTTTTACGGCACGCATCAATAAGGAAGGAGGGATTAAGAAAAGTTTTGGACGACAAAAAATGTTGGGGACAGCGAAGCCGTCCGGCGTTATTTTTTTCGGGACAAAGGGCGAAGACCGGAACTCTTTCGTATCCATCCACCGAAATAAATTTGCCGTTCAAAAACAAAGGATCTCAGATGGAGCTATGAAAAAAGCACATTAGGGGAGGCAGAAAACAAGGAAAAGGGCAGTACGGAAAGTAAAACAAGCCATACGGTTTTGCAAGCAAAACCATACTCCTATCTCCCTGCCACAAGTGACAGGGGGGAACGGGTTAGCAACGGACTGCCGGGACAAACGGTAAAAGGAAGGGACTGCAATACGGAAGAAGGAGGTTGTTTCGGCAATGCCGAAGCTCCGGATGATGACCATTGCAATCCCGCCCACGTTTGGAACTTCTCTTTTCCGGTTTACCCATAATCAGCCGCATAGCGGATGATTACGGGTAAACCGGGAATGAGAACAGTCATTCCGATGAAGGGGAGGGTGGGAAAGAATACTGCGTGAACGCAAATTAATGGGATTACCAGTAACTCCAAGCGTTTTTTGCTACTTTTTTGGGGTGCTTGCCAAAAAGTAGCGGACAGCAAAATACCCTCCCTTCCCTAATCCAAAAGAAGGGAGAATGTGCTTCATTGAAGGTATATAGGTTCCGTTCCCTGATTATAACAATACATAGTGTTATTTCTGAAACCATCAAAGCATATATGAAAATCATCGAAATCCTGTTCCGTGGCCAAACGAACCTTATCACTCAACAAAACCATGCATTGTTTATTGACAGATGTAGCCAAAGAGGTAGTACGTCCCGGCTTTATCTCCAATGCCACCACATAAGAAGTCCTTCGTGGATAGATATACCCAATAATTTCCTCATTGAGTACAACCAAACGAATAACATCTTCATTCAAAACGGGAATATTATTAATTTTGCCCATCATTGTTATAATATAAATCAGTTTATAATCATTAAAATACAATATCATTACAAATGATACCTATAATTTTTATAGGTAAACTTTTCCACCGAGACCACCTCATAAAGATAGTCTTCATGGCAAGAAGCCATTATACAGTTCTCACATTCAAGAATAGGATTTATAACTACACGGAATTTAATAGTGCCGTCCACCAGAACAAACTCCACCCGATTAAAGAACCCTTGTAGAGAATGCCCTTCCTTATCCATCAGACGCACTACTTCACCTGTAAAAACAGCCAATTCCTTAGCCTGCCATTTCGCTTTACGCAAACAACTGTTCGCCGCTTTGACGTTCTCATTCACCTCTTTTGTTCTTATTGCTTTCATACCAAAATCCTTTTTACATATTTATCTTGTCAAAAATCAAAAGTCAGCTGCGTAGCCCTTGCGTTGCTCTGAATCGACCTCTTCAATTCAGAATTATCCTCCATTGCATTTTCAAGTTTCCTAATAAAAGAAGTGTCACCTGCTTCCGTTATCTTTAAAATAGGCAACCATACTCCGGCTATCAGCTGTAAATCTATATGATAACTTCTCCAATGCTGCATTGTCAATGTATTCATCCATGCGACTTCACCGGGTACGCTATTCATCATCAGATTGACAACGGTCATCTTTACACAAATCAAATCTATATCCGAGCCATAACAAAAAAGCCTTCCTCCATCATTCTCTTCCGCACATTTTTTTACAGCGGAAAGTAGCATCCTGCCGGAACCACAGCACGAATCACAGACCGACTGTTTAGGTTTCAGCCTATTTCCCCCCATACATGCCATCAAATCAGCAACGTGTATCGGGGTAAAGAACTGTCCGTTATTCCCATGACTGACACACTCCATGAACATATCTCCCAAGACATCGCAAAATCCTTCCGAATATTCAGACACCCTATAAAACATTTGAACAAAAAGTTCCATTTCATATGGCTTATATCTTTTTTCCACTCTACGATAATCCTCCGCCAACATCCCGACAGACAAATAGTAAAGACAAACATCCAAAAAATCCCGAAAGGCTTCTTCATATCCCCGACTGAAAGCAAGCTTTTCATAAAGTTTCATTATCTCCTTTGGTATCATACTTTTCTGACTTCATTATTCACAACATTCTATATTCCTTGTGCCATAGATTTTATCAAAAGCCGCTTTTATCTCCGAGCGATATTTACAGTCCTTCTCAAAACAAAGTTGTTTTGTCCAAAAATCGAAATCAAAACCATCGGTATTATCAATCGTTACAGAAACATAATCAGTCATACCACTCTGACATACAACCGTATGCCGATTTACACAAAAGTGGTCATTTAAAGCAGTTTCTTTTCGGGTAATGCGTTCTACCATCTTATCTATCCACTTCATACTTATAATATTTTATGTAATTGCCCCATTCCAAGAGGCAGTTACGGTTATACTCATTAAAAATCGTTCTCGTTCAAAAACAGCACATCGCCTTTCATCACCATCCAATTAATCTCACTCAGATGATAGCCACAATGCCCACTCAAAAAAATCTCAATCTCTTCAGTGGTCTGCAATCTCCTGTCTGGGCTTATCACCGCAACATTACCGGAATTACAATCCAATACAGCCAGTTTCTCATAAGCCCACTCACCAAACTGGCAGAACTCGATAAAATTGGTATAGGTTATCCGTATGCTATTGTTTGCATCAAATTCAAGGGGTGACTTTGTAATGAATGAACCTGCATGATTCACCACCACAGAGGGGCTAATCTCTGCCAATGAAGATAAGCTGTCATCCCATCTAATCTCATAAAGGAAAAATCCTTTTGGCAATGAATTGCGGTCTATACGATAACTGGAAAAAAGACCGTCTATCGTTTCATTAATAACTAACTGTTCATAATCTCCTTCTAAATAGTGTACTCGTGACATAACTCGTTGTTTTTTGGGATTGTTAAACTTCTAATTTTATGCTTCAGCTAGATTTAAAGACCTTTTTTTAAAACCCCTTTCCGGGATGGCCTTTTCTTTCTGCCGACTTTTTTTTTGAGCTTTCATGCCCCATCTGAGTTTATGAGCCTTTTTTTTACGGCACACAACAATAAGGAAGGAGGGATTAAGAAAAGTTTTGGACGACAAAAAATGTTGGGGACAGCGAAGCCGTCCGGCGTTATTTTTTTCGGGACAAAGGGCGAAGACCGGAACTCTTTCGTATCCATCCACCGAAATAAATTTGCCGTTCAAAAACAAAGGGTCTCAGATGGGGCTATGAAAAACGCACATTAAGGGAGGCAGAAAACTAGGAAAAGGGCAGTACGGAAAGTAAAACAAGCCATACGGTTTTGCCTGCAAAACCGTATTCCTATCTCCCTGCCACAAGTGGCAGGGGGGAACGGGTTAGCAACGGACTGCCGGGACAAACGGTAAAAGGACGGGGCTGCAATACGGAAGAAGGAGGTTGTTTCGGCAATGCCGAAGCTCCGGATGATGACCATTGCAATCCCGCCCACGTTTGGAACTTCTCTTTTCTGGTTTGCCCATAATCAGCCGCATAGCGGATGACTACGGGTAAACCGGAAATGAGAACAGTCATTCCGATGAAGGGGAGGGTGGGAAAGAATACTGCGTGAACGCAAAAACACAGTATGTCATCTTAAAACAATATCTTTAAAAAGTTTTTCAGAAGAAATGCTTACCAATATCCTAATAATTATTACTTTTGATAACATAATACAACGATATGGAAAAGAAAAAGATTACAATAGAGGTAGAACCAGCTACAGCCGTAGCTACCGTCGGTTTATTGCGTGGGATATTTCCCAGTATCATCGAACAACTGGAAAGGCAAGCCGCAACAAACGGCAGCCCCTTAAAATTCAATAAAGTAGAAAATATGCAAGAAGTATTGGATGAGATTTATGAAAAGTGCATTGCCGAAACGAACCTCCGGGAGTTTGCCCAGGCGCACTTAAATAGTGACGGATTACCTAACTGATACAGAAATACGGAATCTGCCAGCCATCCTTATTCCAAATAACAAATGGTACAGAATTACACACCTGTCATGTGGGATGACAAAGCATTTGCCTTTGTCCCCTACGAAGCATTCAGTGATTTGCCACATTATCCCAAAGAAAAATGTGAGCAAATTTGCAAAGAGCTGAACAGCCTTATAAGACTATGTACTTATAGGCCGAAAAAGGAAGATATTTATTTTCATCCGGTAAGTTATGTACGTCGTTCCGGAGGTTTCATAGTTACGGATAATCAGGCATCCTTTGAGAAATGCCCCTATCCTGCTTGCGCAGACCGTCATAGCTGCCAAAAAATATGTGATTTGATGAACCGTATCATTGAAGAGTCTTAATTATATAAAATACCATGGAACATCCAAACTCCAAATGCAGAATAGCACAAGCTGAATATTTAAGTCGGCTACCTGAAGAAGAACGGGAAAATAAGGCCAGAGATATTAGAATCGGAAACGCCAGCTATATTTACCACCAACAAGCGGTTCCAATCCAAGAAAACAGATTGATAATGTATTATAAAGAGTGGTTGGAAGGTCTTCCTCCCAACATTTCACGCCATATGAGAATGCTTGGATTTGAAGCATGTAAGACAATGATTCCGTTTACGAGATATGTGAACGAAAGAAACGATATTGGTATGCGTGACTGGATGCAAGAGCATCTTTCACCGAGTGACTTCAACTATTGGCAGGAACTTTCGAAAAAAGCAGGTTCGCCAACATTTTAATCCCATCCCGTTCAATACGCTGCCTGAAGAATAAAAGGTGCGTATTAAACGAGAATATTTTTTAGCGTTTAGTCATCTCTTCCCGCACCAGTTCCGTTTCTGTCGGGGAGAGTTTCGGCAATTTGACAGTTGCCGGACTTTCTAACTGGTAAGCCTTCACCTCATTGATAAGCAGCTGCCAGTCAAAAAGAAATTCTTCGGAACAACCATGTTTACGATAAATTTCTTTTGCTGCTTCCAAAATCTCAGGAGCGCAAAAATCGTCTCCCTGAAAGACAACTGCCGGACGATCATTATTGATACAGTCTCTCAATAATCGTAACTGATCTTTCATTGTGTTTACCTATTATGCGTTCTGTTGTTTTACCATTTTCAAAAATTCGTCAGACGGTTTAAATGCCGGTATGTTATGAGCCGGAATAATCATAGTAGTATTCTTAGAGATATTCCGAGCTGTCTTTTGCGCTCTCTTCTTCACTATGAAACTACCGAATCCACGAAGATAGACATTTTCCTCCTTACCCAACGAAGTCTTTACCTCGTTCATGAATCCTTCCAAAACAGCAAGCACCGCTTTGCCGTCGATGCCGGTTCTGGCAGATATTTCCTTTACGATTTCCGATTTAGTCATTTCTTTATAATTTGAAAATTAGCGTGCAAAGATAATTAATCCAATGGATTATTTAAAGTCTGGCATCCGCAGCAAGCCCTGCCTTCGCCCAATGAAGTGTTAAATTGTTGCGTATGGGTCAAGTTCCTTAATCCGCTTACACAAATAATCAAAGCGTTTCTTGGTAAGCGGTGTGAGTGTATCGAGGTTCTTGCCATCGAAATTCTCTCCGAAAATAAGGTCGTCCACTCCTATGCCGTGATTGTAATTCTCGCGCACGCAATCACGCAGAATCCAAAGGTTATGCAGGTTCACCCAGTCGGCTGTAATGTTTCTGATTTTACTGAACAGCAGCGCAGCAGTGTAAAGGTAGTGTCCGCAATGGTTGTAGTCATGCAACACCAGCTTGCCCTGGTAATAGATGTCGAAATCCTTGTTTTCTTCATCTTCCTTTGTATCGCAGTAGAAGAATGGAATGTCTTTCAGACCGTCCCAATTAATATAAGTAGTTGGCTTCATAATATCTTTTTTGAATACGCTACATAACCTGTTATTTGCACACTTTCCATTATTCACAGAACATTTGATGAAACACTTCCTTCAGTCTTTTTATCTCACTGAAATTCAAATCTCCAATCTTTCTTTTCAGCCGGCTTTTGTCCACCGTGCGAATCTGATCCGTGGCTATCTCCCCATCACGCCCGGCTACAGAACACAGAACCCGGTAAGGATAGTTCCTTATGGTGGAGGTTATCGGAGCAATGACTACTATTGTAAGGTACATATTCAAATCTGAAGGAGTTACAACAACACATGGCCGTGTCTTTGCCATTTCACCCCCACGGGTAGGGTCTAACTCTACCCAATACACTCCATACTGTTCTACCATGTCCAATCCTCAAACTTTTCATCCTCAAACACATCAGGGATAAGCAACTCATCATCCCCATTCTCATGGGCACGTTTGGCAGCTTCCGCCCATCCCTGCCGTGGTTGTGCCTTTATCACAATATTGTTCCCGTCCAAAGAAATGCTCACAGCCGATTTCAAGGACAAACGCAACTGTTTCAATATCTCGGAAGGAAGTATTATCCCCTTGCTGTTTCCAATCTGAATAATGTTTGTTACCATAATGTTATAACTTTAAAATTGATTATCACAACACAAATATAGACAAAGTTATAACAATACCAAAAGAAAAGCCAACTTTTTTCCATTTTCACCGATAACCCGGCCAACGGCTGCACTCGTCGGGAGGCTAGTGCCCCCCTTGCCGTGCGGCGCTCCCCGACCTATGATTCTTATCATGTCTTGTGTCCTTTTCTCCGCTTCTAACAAACAAATCTGCATAAAATATAGATTTGCGTTTCCATTTGAATTTTAGTTATTTGATACCCTAACTATGAATAGCAAACAGATAACTGATTTTTAAAACAGCAGAATGTTTCTGTTTTATTAAAATAAAAAGGGAACAAATTTTTAAGGTAATACTTACGGAAAAAACAGACTTTATAACGTTTCTTTTTCGTACATTTGCAACAATATAATAAAAGCGAAACATATAATGGAGAAGCAAGGAGAAATCATACTATACCAACCGGATGAAGCTGTAAGGTTGGAAGTACGTTTAGAAGATGAAACCGTTTGGCTCACACAAGCGCAGATAGCAGAACTTTTTCAACGTGACAGAACCGTTATTACCAAACATATAAATAATGTTTTTAAGGAAAAGGAATTGGAAGAGAAAAGCAATGTGCATTTTTTGCACATTGCTAATTCCGATAAGCCTGTCAAGTTCTTTAGTCTAGACGTAATAATTTCAGTTGGATACAGAGTTAAAAGCGTAAGAGGTACGCAATTCAGGCAATGGGCAAATAAAATTTTAAAAGAATATTTATTGAAAGGTTATTCTATAAACCAACGGCTCAATGACATGGAATATAGAATGAACAATAGATTCTTCCAAATAGAGAAAACCATTGCTGAACATGATGCAAAGATAGACTTCTTTGTACGCACCTCATTGCCTCCGGTGGAAGGTATATTCTTTGACGGTCAGATATTCGATGCGTATAAGTTTGCTACAGATTTAATAAAGTCTGCCAAATGCTCACTTGTGCTTATCGACAACTATGTAGATGAATCCGTGTTACTCATGTTGAGCAAACGAAACAGTGGAGTATCAGCTACTATTTATACACAAAATAAACGCACAGCTCCAACTTGATTTAAACAAACACAATGACCAATATCCTCCCATTGAAGCTAGAACCTACAAAAGTAGTCATGACCGCTTCTTAATCATTGATAATACGGAAGTATATCATATTGGGGCATCGCTAAAGGATTTGGGCAAGAAAATGTTTGCTTTCTCCAAACTGGAACTTCCTGCCCATACGATAATTGATGTATTATGAAATAAGCTAATCACCCATGCGAGAAGCGGAAGAGAATATAAAATTCAAGATGGAAATTGACGTATTGGTTCCCATTCCACGTACTGTCACCCGTGATTTCACCAGTTTGAAGCACCTGCGTCAATGGCAGAAACGGAATGACATCGATGGTTCTCTTTACTGTTTTGCACACCGGGAATACCTGCTCAACGAAAAGGGAGAATGGGAACAATTTACCGTTATCGGCAAACAGGTAGTGACTATCGGAGAACTGGAAAGGCTTCTTTTGGCAATGAAGCAAAAGGGGTTCAACCAATACAGCCGTGAGGAATATGAAGAATTAATGTCTTCATATTTGAAAAAGTGAAGAATTAAAACCTTCATTACACATTTAAATACGAAAACAGGATGAAAATAGGATATGCCCGTGTTTCCACCAAGGAACAACATCTGGATATGCAACTGGAAGCGTTGAAGGCTGCCGGATGCGAGAAAATCTTCTCTGAGAAAATGACCGGACGTCAACAAAACCGCCCGGAACTGGATGCCTGCCTGAGCTTTCTCCGGGAAGGCGACACACTTGTCGTATATAAGCTGGACCGGCTTGGCCGTTCGCTGAAGAATATCCTTACGCTATTGGAAGATTTCAAGAATAGGGGCATCCAATTCACCTCACTGCAAGACAACATCAGTACGGAAGGCGCAATCGGCCAACTGATGAACAACATTCTCGGTGCTTTCGCTCAGTTTGAAAGAGACCTTATCTATGAGAGAACCCAAGAAGGCAGAAGAATCGCCAAGGAAAAAGGTGTCAAATTCGGCAGAAAGACACTTATCAACAAAAACAACATCGCCAAGCAGAAAAGCTGCATCCAACTCTATGAATCCGGAACGCCGGTAAGGGAGATACAGAAAATATTAAACATAGGCAGTAGCGGAACAGTATATCGCCTATTAAGAAGGAATGGAATTGCGCTGAAATCCGAGAACAAAAATAACAAATAACGAATAAACCTCTGCCCATCCTTCAAAGATGATTCTCAAAGATCGTCTGCAATTCCACCTCTCAGCAAGATTATAGGAAAGTCCCCTTCACGGGGACTGATTTTTTTTAATTTTAATACAATAACTCCATGCACTCCTGTACCGCTTTTTCCAATGCTTCTTCCAAACAACAAAAAGCGTCCGCATTACTTTCGGAGTCATACAACACATAATCTCCAGCCCTCACAACCACATGCCAGACCGCCACGTTTTGTTCTGTTTGAAACGTATATTCACGAGTCTGTATCATCCATTGGATACATGCTGCCAGTGTCGGGCACTCGCACATATACATCGGGGTATTCCTTCCCTCAATATCGGTGCGTAGCCTATCCTGTTTGTCATACCAATACTCACAAGGCACGTAATAGTATAATTCCTTCATCATAAGAGCTGTGTCGCTATTAACCAATCTCTCTTTGTTGATTTGTGTAATCAAATTTTCCATATTAGCATTATTTAAGTTGAACATCTGATTTATTCTTCAGCTAGATTCAAGACCTTTTCATTTTTTGTATCGGGAAGGTCTTTGGTCAGCCGACCTTTTTTTTGATGTCATTCCCCATCTGAGTTCTGAGCCTTTTTTCGGCATATCAAGGTCTGGATTGCAAGCAATAAGCCAAGTTTCACTTATGGAAAATGTCGGGAAGACACTTCTTCATCGTTATTTTCCATACAGTAAAGGCGCATGGCCGTAACTTGCCATTTGCGGAATCCCGAAACCTTTGCCGAGCAAAAAGCCGGACTCGGATCGGAGGAAAGAAGCCGGGGGAGGCAGCCCACAGAAAGGGCAATCCGATACAATCAAGAAATTAACCTGCTATACCCTTGTGCGAGTGAAATAATCCATCATAGACACTACATACCTAAGTAGTGGTATCAATACACCGATCACATATATCATAGCGTAGCCCAAAAGGACAAAAGGTAATGTTTTACGATAAAGACATGCAACAGCGAGCAATATAAACGAAAAAGAAAAGCCATAAACCCCATATTGAAAACCGGGTATCAACTCATAAACAGGTACGGGTTCCGGATGAAGCATGGCTCCGGCCACAATAGAATAAAGGCTGGTCAATAATATAAGCAGCGTATATAAGCAACTCTTAAGAATCCTGGGATCATTCCTTTTACAATAGAGAATCGTTCGGATATCACTTCTAAGAAACTCAATGCCCAGTAAGAGAGCCACCATAACGCCTGTATCAAAAGTAGAAAATACATTCATTCCGATCACCTTTGGCGCGAAGATATGTATTTATTCTGAAAAGCCACGTCTTTGCGTATTTTACGATGTCGCATCCGATAGTCCGGGAAGCATTTTTTTGGTTCTTTTTTGGGGTGACTGCCAAAAAAGAACCCCGAAGCCGAAATCCCGGGCAGACGGGATTTCTCCCGTCCACCTTACCTATTTTGCAATCTTCCCTCGTCCGCATAGCTATAATAGTTATTGCCTGCCACAATCACATGGTCAACCAAACGGATGTCTAATGTTTCAGCGGCTTTTTTAACTGCTTCCGTCAAGCGGTCATCCGCACTGCTGGGCTTGCGTGCTCCTGATGGGTGGTTATGTACCATGATAAAAGATACGGCGTTATAATACAATGCCTGCTTCATGATAACCCGTATATCCACAGGGGCGGTATTTATCCCGCCGCATGAGATACGGACTTTACGGATGAGTTTGGACGAACTGTTCAGCAACAGCACCCACATCTCTTCAGTAGCTATATCGCACAAAACAGGATGCATCATTTTATAAACATTATTGCTGGATAAAAGCGCAGGACTTTCAACTTGCCCTTCTTTCAGCCGTTTATATAGCTCAATCGCCGCATAAGCGACTTTTTTACGGCTGGGTGTTAGTGTTTCCAGTACATCAGACAAGCACAATCCTTCTATTTCCATCTGTTCATACTTATATTCTTCACGTTTCAGTTTCTCACTGTTCGTCAAGGTATAAATCAACTCGCTGTTTTCCATCACCCGATAAACGTCATTCACTTCAAATACGGTTCTCTTCGTTTTCATACTGCCAAAAATTAAAAGATTAATACTCGCAAACATCGCTTGTCGCCCCAACCATAAATTTTTCCTCAACTGATTGGGAACAGTGCATTGAAGAGAAAGCGGGAAAGACGGATCAGAACGGGATTGAACTGGTAAATACTACCTCCCGGAATGGGAGGATGGAGATTTGGCTTTTCAATATCGGGCGTTCCGGCCACGCCTACCTTCGCAATGTTCCTATCAGTTCAGGAAAAAATCATCATACCTCTCTTCCGGCATAGCCGGAGCGTAGAGCGTTAGGGATAGCAGGGAAAAGCCTGGAGGGTAACGAGGACTTGCAACGAATAGCCCGGTCAGAAGGGAACGCCCTGAAAAACTAATTCGGATACAGAAGATGAACAGAACCGCCTTCCAATCATATAAAAAAGCGTGAAAATCAACACATACTTCCGAAAAATCTTTTTCCGAAAGTACGTATAGGGCATGTGAAGGGAAAATTTATTTTCCCAGTCATTTCTATGTTATCGCTTTGGGGATATTTAAAGGGGTTAGGAGTTTAGGTCTTTATTATGTATTTTGGTGGATGGTTTTACACAGCCGATACCTTTTATTTAAAAATTTCTCTCTTTTATTTCACTGATATACCGACATATAAAAAAAACAGGGATTACCTATTCCCTTCATTAACGGGTGGACGGTTTTACACAGCTGACAAGTGAAACCGGACGCTTTTACACAACTAAAGCAAAAGGAGTGGACGGTTCTACACAACTAGAAGCAACAAACGGGACACTTCTACACAACTAAAACAGGCAAAGCGGATGACTCCACACATCTAATCACCCCAATAGGGACACTTCTACACAACTAATTCTATAAAAAACCGTGAAACGTGGACGGTTCTACACAGCTGGATCGTCCATGTTCACCGCCCCGTCCGTCTCCGGAGATATGAACTCTTCAGGAGCAGGAGCAACTTCCGTTCCATTGGCACTCTCCAACTCTTCCTGTGCCCATCCTTCCGGAAACCTGCCGAATACAGCCACGAAATCACTGATATATATCTGTTTCTTCTTTTCTACGCTTTCCGGGGAGTTTGCCCATAAAAGGAACTCTTTATACAGTCCGGCATCTTCCTCCACCTCTTTGATCTTCTTCCTCCTGACAGCCATATCCGTGTCCGGGTAGGCAATCTCGACATACAGCCCAAGCAGGTTCTTATAGAATTTCTTCACCACGACAGCATATTGTCCTTCATCAAAATAGTGCAGCGTATGCCTAGGAAACGAGAACAACACGGTATATGCCCATCTCTCATGATCGCCTTTCACAAAAGAGAAATTGAAATTGGTATATTTCAGGTAAGTATTCATCTTTTTCAGTATCGAGGCGACCTTCTTTTTCCGGTCTTTGGGTTCGGCAATCTCTATGCCGAGCTTTTTAGCCAGCTGATCGACTGTCAGCACATAAAAAGGAGCCTCATTCTTGGTGGTCTTATACTTGATCAGGTAAACCATCTTGGAAAGTTCCAGATAGAAATAGCGGTAACGGCTGGGCAGGCTACGGTAATCCTGAAGTTCCAAGAGGTTATAGAGCGAGAACATGAAATTCTTTATCTCCGGGCTTACCACTGCCGAGTACAGCCTTTTCGTTGACTTCTTCGTCTTGAAATCGGTCATTATGTCGAAACGTTTCAAGATCTGCACGAAATTATAGGATGTACGGCCATCCTCGCCAATGGTCGGATAGCAGAGGTTCTCCAATCCCAGTTTATAGAGAGCCGCCTCAAAAACCGTCTCGATAGGATGGCTGATTCTCTGTCCTGCCGTGTCGGTACATACATATTCCGGCTGCATATTCTTTCCGAACATGGCCGCGAGCTGCCGGCTATCCAGCTTGCGCTGCAAGTTGGTACGGTCATACCCCATCTTACGGCAGAAGTCTTCTACGGAGAACCAGGAAGTCCCGAACAAGTCTTTGAGGTGATAGCTGCCCAGGTATATGATCAGATCGAGCATGACATTTCCACCTGCCTCATACAACCGTTCAATCAGCACGGAATTATAGCTTTCCCCAAGCACCCTAGGGACACGAATCAGTTCTTTTGCCATGATAATACTTACAAAATCAATCCTTTCTCTGTTTTCATTGCCACAAAGATAGGCATACCGGCCAACATACGCGTCATAATTATCAATCAGTTTTAACGGTATGACCGGTATGGGAAAAGGAGAAGTACTTTCCTGAAGAATGCTTTATCCGCCCTTCATCAGAAAGAAAGCATCTTACACCTGTACCCCATAGACATCCTATATTACTTTTTCAGTTCTTCCGATAAAAAGGAACGGTCTATCAATACTTGCACCAATGGTTTCTCTTTGACAAACTCATCAAGCTCACGCTTTATCAATTTATTGCCCAACCCTATGCGTCGTCCAAATTCCTCGAAATCCTTCCGCCCTACCTGATGAGCAATTTGACTCCACATTGTCATCTGTAATCGACTCAACCCTCGGTCTAAGGTGTAGATCGTTAGGTTATCAGTACAGCGAAATCATCCGTTCTCTCATGAGTATCTACTTCTGTGGTGGCTCATGTATTGAGGATGTCACTACTCATTTGATGAACCATCTCTCGCTTCATCCGACACTTCATACTTGTAGTTCTGATACTATCCTCAGAGCGATAAAGGAACTGACGCAAGAAAACATCTCATACACATCAGATACGGGTAAGAACTACGATTTCAACACGGCTGACACTCTCAATACTTTACTGCTCAATTGTATGTTTGCATCTGACCAACTGAAAGAGGGTGAGAAGTATGATGCAAAGCCTACATACAAGAAGTTCTCTGGTTATCGCCCTGGCGTGGCGGTTATTGGTGACTTGATTGTTGGCATTGAGAATAGCGATGGTAACACAAAAGTTCCATTTCATGGCACGTTTTCTCGCCATGGCAGAGCTTAAGTAAACTTAGCTCTGCTCATCTGGCTTAACGAAAACCTTCGTTTTCATCAGAAGGACACGCTGAAGAGGTTCTTTGAGAGATTTGAACAGAACAGGCTCACTATCAATCGTTTCAGAGCTGATTGCGGATCATGTTCCGAGGAAATCGTGGAGGAAATAGAGAAACACTGCAAGTCCTTCTATATCCGCACTAACCGCTGCAGTTCGCTCTACAATGACATATTTGCTCTCAGAGGCTGGAAGACTGAGGAAATCAATGGCATTGAGTTTGAATTGAACTCTATCCTTGTTGAGAAGTGGAAGGGTAAAGCATACCGACTTGTGATTCAAAGACAGAAACGGATGGATGGTGTGCAGGATCTTTGGGAAGGAGAATACACATACCGTTGTATCCTGACTAACGACTATGAATCTTCCGTAAGAGAAATTGTCGAGTTCTATAACCTTCGTGGAGGAAAGGAACGTATCTTTGATGATATGAACAATGGTTTCGGGTGGGACAGATTGCCCAAATCCTTCATGGCCGAGAACACTGTGTTCCTTCTTCTTACAGCACTTATCCGTAACTTCTACAAGGCCATTATCCAAAGACTTGACGTAAAGAGGTTCGGACTCAATGCAACAAGTCGCATAAAAGCGTTTGTCTTCAGGTTTATCTCTGTACCAGCCAAGTGGATCAGGACATCAAGGCGGTATGTGCTGAATATCTATACCTGTAACAATGCTTACGCAGATATTTTTCAGACTGATTTTGGATAACGCCTACAACTTATGGGTATGATACTGCGTATTGTCTCAAGTCGCATTGTGGGGTAAGGGGATGTTGTAGGCAGAAGTGGGTGTTTCTGCCTCAATTTATCTGATAATTCAGTAATGAGAGGACGTGTACACGCAAGAAGGACGTTGAAGGGCTTAGTTGCGGATTTGAGGCAGGTAAGAAAATACAAAGAATTAACAGCAACCGAGAAACTGAAATACCGTATCGCAGTGAAAATGACGGCAGCCGACTACTTCCGCCTGCTGACACGATCGCATGAGGCGGGCGTATCACCAAGCGAGTACATGAGGGAATGTTTCCGTAACGGTCATGTGAAAGAACGGCTGTCGGAGGAACATGCCGGATACATCCGCCAACTCTGCGGCATGGCTAACAATCTCAACCAGCTTGCGCGTAAGGCAAACGCCGGAGGCTTCCACGATGAACGGTGGGACTGCAAGGTGGCAGTGGCAAGGATTCATGAACTTATAACCAAGATAGGGATATGATGGCGAAAATCGTAAAAGGAAGCGACTTCAAGGGTGCGGTGGATTACATCATCGACAAGAAGAAGGATACGCAGATAGTAGCAAGCGAAGGCTTGTTTATGGAAAATCTGGAAACTATCGCCATGAGTTTCAATGCCCAGTCACGGATGAACGATAAGGTGACAAAACCTGTCGGACATATCGCGTTGAGTTTTTCCAAAGAGGATGAGTTACGGCTGACGAACCGTATCATGGCAGGCATCGCGCTTGAATATATGGAACGGATGGGAATCAAGAATACGCAGTTCTTCATCGCCCAGCATTTCGACAAGGAGCATCCGCACGTGCATATTGCTTTCAACCGCATAGACAACAACGGCAATACCATATCGGACAGGCACGAGCGTCTGCGCAGTACCCGCATCTGCAAGGAATTGACCTTGAAATACGGCTTGCATATGGCTGGCGGAAAGGACAATGTCAAACGCAACCGCCTGAAAGAGCCAGACAGGACGAAATATGCGCTTTACGACATCATCAAAATGGAAGTCGGCAGATGCGGCAACTGGAACGTGCTTATCGCCAACCTGAAACGGCAGGGAGTGGAAGTACATTTCAAGCATAAGGGGCAGACCAGCGAGGTGCAGGGTGTTGTATTCTCCATGAATGGCTACCATTTCAACGGCTCCAAAGTGGACAGGCGTTTCAGTTATTCCAAGATTGACGCGGCTTTGCAGCACAACAGATGCAGGGAACGTATGGGAATAACAGCCGGAATATATGAAACGGCTACACCAAGCGCACCGTCCGGCACGGCACAAAGCGAGTTGTTCAACGGCTCTTGGGGATTGCTAAAAAGCAGTGGCTCATCTTATAACACTGCTGATGCGGAAGCCAATCAGGAAATGGTGGATATACTTCGCAGAAGGAAGAAAGTTAAGCGCAAGAGAGGTGTTGGGTTCTAATATTCTGTACTAATCCAATTCTCACGACACTTGCGCTCTATATTCATTCGGAGTGTAACCTACCTCTTTCTTGAACAGTCGGGTAAAATGTTGCGGGTACTGAAAACCGAGATTATAGGCGATTTCATTAACGGTGTCGTCTGTAGATGCAAGTTCCGTCTTGGCTATTTCAATAGACTTGTCATGAATGAAATGCAGGGCGGTTGAACCTGTTTCTTTTTTCAATAAATCACTGAAATAGTTGGGCGAGAGGCAGAGCTTGTCTGCACAATACTGTACAGTGGGCAAGCCTATCCGTTTAGCAGCCCCATCATGGAAGTATTCGTCAAGCAACCGCTCAAATCTTGCGAGGATGTCTCGGTTTTGGTTGTCGCGTGTGATGAACTGACGGTCATAGAAACGTGTGCAGTAATCAAGGAACGTCTTGATGCTGTCTGTGATGAGGTTCTTGCTGTGACGGTGTATCGGATGGTTCAATTCATATTGAATCTTGTGGAAGCAATCCATGATGATTTGCCGTTCTTCCACACTAAGGTGCAATGCCTCGTTTGTCTCGTAGGAAAAGAACGAATATTCACGCATTATCCGCCCGAGAGGTGTATTCCGCAGCAGGTCGGGATGGAACATAAGCAGGTAGCCATCTGGTTGGAACTGCATGCCGTCATCTTCCGCACCGAACACCTGTCCGGGCGCGATAAATATCAGTGTGCATAATTATTCCTAAGTCTGTGAAACCGGAACGCATGAAGCAGAATCTCGACATATTAGACTTCACCCTGTCGGCCGACGACATGGCACGGATAAAGACGCTGGATACCGACAAGCCTTTCTTACTCGGCTCGCACGAAGATCCAGAAATCGTAAAATGGTTCATGCAGTACAAAAACGCCTGAACATCAACAACCATATTTCGATAGCCGCTATCGACTATATTAAGAAGTTATTCGTATATGCCTTTATTGTAATCCGTCATGTACTGAGTAAATGTTTTGCCTGTTTGCTGTTTGAAGAAGCGCATGAGATGGCTCGGATCAGAGAAATTGAAATCATCCGCCATTTCACTGACAGTGCGGTTGGAGAATAGCAATTCGTTCTTCAGTTCCTCAAGCAGACGTTGTTTTATCAAATGGGTAGCTGATACTCCGAATTGGGCTTTTACTGAGTTATTGAGTGTGATGCGACTGACATGAAGCATGTCTGCATATTCCTGCACCCGCTGGTGGGTGCGGATATTCTGTTCCAACAAGTCCTTGAACCGAAAAGCGAAATTGTTTTTAGCAATTTCAGCGGGCAAGCAATAGGCGGCAGCGTATGTACGATTGATAATCAGCAAAAGATAATATAGTAAGGAAACAATGATATTGTACGTATCGGACACTGGATTCATCAGCTCATACTTAATCTTTCCGAGCAGCCGCATATATTCCTTCATTTCGTCATGTGTGGCATTGATGTAAGGCGGCGTATCTGTCTGGTAACAATACAAAAGGCGAAAAACGAAGAACTTGTCGGCGATAAAAGTACGCATGAAATCTTCGCGGAATATAAGGAACGTGTAATCCAACGCCGTCTCATCTACATGCCACTCTTGTTGCTGATGGGGTGAAAGCAGGAGAACCATGCCGTCGCGCAGTTCAATCTTGCGGAAGTTCAGTAGCAAATATCCGTTTGCCTTACGGAAAAAGTAGAAGCTGAAGAAGTCTGTCTTAAACCGCTTGTTTTCTGTCAGCACAAGTCCGATGTCCTTGTTTATGGCAGTATTGATGTAAAAATCCACGCCGCAGCGTGTCTTGTTGAACGGTACGCTGACCAGTCGATCAGGGTTGATTATCTCGTCCATATCCTTGTCGTTTTTGCAAAGATAATAATTTCATTTATCAAAATGGCATAATTACCGTTTTTTCAGGCATAGATGTTTCGCCGGATTCTTCCGAACTTTGCACCCGTAATCAATAACAAGACATATAGTCATGAAAAAGACATCTACAGTACAATTGGTGCGCAATGCCACCTTGAAAATCAGGTATGCGGGACACACCATGCTAATTGACCCCGTTTTAGCCGACAAAGGCACTTTGATATCGGCCCTCGGTGTGAATAAAACACCGAGGGTACACCTCACCATTCCTATTCAGGATATTATCGGAGGCGTGGACATGGTGCTCCTGACCCACAATCACATCGACCATTACGAGCCGAGTGTCCCCACACATTTGCCCAAAGAAATTCCTTTCTACGTTCAGCCCCAGGACGCGGACGCCATCAGAAACGACGGATTTACAAATGTGATACCCATCGAAGAAATAAAAACAATAGACGGCATATCCATTTACCGCACGACCGGACATCATGGTTTCGGGCAGATCGGGCAGATGATGGGACCTGTATCAGGTTATGTGCTAAAAGCCGAGGGCTTCCCGACCGTTTATATAATGGGTGACTGCCGATGGGAAGCATGTATCCGAGACACCGTGGAACGGTTCAATCCTGACTATATCGTGGTAAACTCCGGAGGTGCAATCTTTCCCGAATTTTCCAAAACGGACGGTCCTATCATCCCCGACGAGAACGAAGTGATGCAGATACTTGACGAATTGCCTTCGCATATCAAGCTGATAGCCGTACACATGGATGCCATCGACCATTGCCAGACCACCCGTGCAATTCTGCGCAATGAGGCAACGCATCACGAAGCCGACATGAGCCGGCTGATTATCCCGGAGGACGGAGAAACAGTTGTGTTATGAGTGTCTGCATTAAATCCCTGATAAAAAACATGAACATAGTGGTAGGGTGCACTATAGGATGCCCTTACTGCTATGCCCGTAACAACTGCCGCCGTTTCCACATTACCGACGACTTTTCCGTGCCTGAATACATGGAACGAAAACTGCGCATCATCGATACGTCCCGTCCTCATGTGTGGCTCATGACAGGAATGAGCGATTTCTCCGATTGGAAGCCTGAATGGAACGCAGAAATTTTCGAGCGGATCAGCAGCAATCCCCAGCACGCCTATATCTTTCTGACGAAGCGCCCTGACAAAATCAGTTTCTCCTCTGACGACGAGAACGTATGGATGGGCGTGACCGTTACGCGCAGTTCCGAGAAAAGGAGGATTGATGATTTGAAAAAGAATATCAAAGCACGACACTACCATGTCACGTTTGAACCTCTCTTCGATGATATCGGCGAGATTGATTTCGAGGGAATTGACTGGATTGTCATAGGCACAGAGACCGGAAACCGAAAAGGAAAGTCATATTCGCGCCCCGAATGGGTGCTTAGCATTGCAGAACAGGCAAAGGCTCATGGCATACCGGTGTTCATGAAAGAGGATTTGCTGCCGATTATGGGCGACGAAAGAATGATTCAGGAATTGCCGGAACAATTTACCAGACGAATACAATGAATATGGATACAATAAAGGAAATAGATGTAAAGAGTGTAATGACCAAATCCTCTCTGCCGGTGGGAGGATATTCGGTCAACCCTTATGTAGGGTGTCCCCACGCCTGCAGGTATTGCTACGCATCGTTCATGAAACGGTTCACCGGGCACACCGAGCCGTGGGGTACGTTTTTAGATGTAAAAAACTGGAAGCCGATAACGAATCCTCATAAATACGACGGTGAACGTGTTGTAATAGGGTCTGTGACGGACGGTTACAATCCGTATGAAGAAGAATTCCACCGTACCCGAAGGCTGCTCGAAGAGCTGCGAGGAAGCGATGCCGAGATTATGATATGCACAAAGTCCGATCTTGTCCTTCGCGATCTCGACCTGTTGAAGAGTTTTCCCAAAGTGACTGTGTCATGGTCTGTCAATACGCTCGACGAGCAGTTCTGCGCAGATATGGACAACGCCGTAAGCATTGAACGCCGTCTGAAAGCGATGCGTCAGACATACGAGGCAGGTATCCGCACCGTATGCTTCGTCTCGCCCATATTCCCCAGAATAACAGACGTAAAGGCAATAATAGAGGAGGTAAAAGATTATGCTGATTTAATCTGGCTTGAAAACCTGAATTTACGCGGGCAGTTCAAAGGCGGGATAATGACGTATATCCGTGAGAAGTATCCTGACCTCATACCGCTTTACGAGGAAATTTACAATAAAAAAAGGCTTGAATACTGGCAGGCATTGGAGCAGGACATTTCAAATTACGCCAAGGAGCAGGGCTTCCCGTATCGTATAAACGATCTGCCATACGGACGCTCGGAAAAAGGCAAACCTGTCATCGTAAACTACTTCTACCACGAAAAAATACGATTGACAAAATGAGGCTATGCCGGACTGATGCAGAAAAGTTGTAGCGCGGATAAAAGCACCATGTATGTGGATAATATCCGGCAATCTTCCGAGCGTATGCGGGAGATGCTCAACACGCTGCTGGATTTCTTCCGTCTGGACAACGGCAAGGAGCAACCCAACCTTTCCCCTTGCAGGATTTCCGCAATCACGCATATTCTTGAAACGGAGTTCATGCCCATTGCCATGAACAAGGGGCTGACTTTGATAGTGGAGAGCCACACCGATGCGGTGGTTTTGACCGACAAGGAACGTATCCTGCAAATCGGCAACAACTTGTTGTCAAACGCCATCAAGTTCACGGATAACGGTAGTGTATCATTGGCAGCGGATTATGATAACGGTTTGCTGAAACTTATCGTTGAAGATACCGGTACGGGCATGACCGAAGATGAGCAACAACGAGTATTCGGTGCATTTGAACGTCTTTCAAATGCCGCCGCAAAAGACGGCTTCGGATTAGGCTTCCTGCAACCAGCCGTTATCCAACAGCCGGGTTAAATGCGTCCTCCCTATCTCGGCCGTCCCTTGCAGGACGACACAGCGGTCTTTCTCCTGGAGCTTTCTTAATTCCTCCAGTGAAGCCGCCATTTTCTCCGCCATTGTTGCCATAACCGTTTTTATTTAGATTCTGATTATTTTCGTGCAAATACTCGTTTTTAGACACGTGTAAATACTCGTTTTTAATTATGTGCATTTACTCGTATTTGTTGCAAAAATACAATATTTGTTCCGATAATCAGCTACTAATGAAGTCTTTTTTTACTTGTTGTATCGTCGAAACGGCCTTTCCCGTGAGCTTCGCCACGTTCCGGATCGAGTAGCCTTTCTTTAACAAGGCGATCGCCTCCCGGTATTCCTCTTTCCTCTGTTCGGCCGTTTTCCGGCTTCCCGGCTTCCGTCCCAGCCTGCCCCCTTTCTGGATGTACAACTCCCGTCCGCTATTAAGGCGGTCGATGATCCCCTGGCGTTCGATCGCGGCCAGTTCCCCCAACAGGGTAGTGATCAGAGAGGACAAGGGGTTTACCGTCTTGTCCGGCCGTAACGTTTCCAGGTTCAGGTTTTGAATATACACGCATATTTTATGCGTGTGCAGCGTATCGAGTGACTTTAGGATCTCCAGGGTTGAACGCCCCAGGCGTGAGATCTCGGTCAGCAACAACATATCCACCCGGTTCTGCGGATCTGTGCAGTATTCCAGGCAACGGCTTAAAACCGGGCGTTCGATATTGGCCTTTCGTCCGCTTATCTTTTCCTCAAAGACCGCCGTCACCTCGTACCCCCGTCCGGCTGCGAACCTCTCCAGATCGACAACCTGCCGTTCGGTCGATTGCCTGGCCGACTGCGAGCTTACACGTGAATAAATAACCACATTCATCCCTTTTGCTTTTGTTCTTCCTTATCTATTGTTTTAATCACCTTATCCACCTCTTTCAAGGAGGCATTATTTCCGGATCTATCCAAAAAAGAAATTCGCTAATTAACCTATAATTACTATCTTTGCATTGTAATGCTTGGTAAAGCCTCTGTTATCAAAACACGTAACCAAGTCAAGGATATACCCGTTCATCAAGAACGGGTTTTTCTTTTGCGACAGCCCATTCATAAGACAAAGGATATTATAACAGGTCAGTAATCACAGCCGCCGGAATATCCAGCTTTGAGAAAGCGAACATCTTTTTCCCCAGATCCTTTAACGAGGCTCCGATATGGTACACGTCCGTTTCATCAACGATCAGGAAACGGTCGTGACTGTCCCGGTACGTCCTGATGTCGATAGGTGGGTACTGGCTGTTATGCCTGTCAAGATCAAGTTGGAGTTGCTGCGTGATACGCTGGGTGTAAATGGTGGCCGAGACACCGACGCTGCGTTTACTCAACATGAGCAAGACCGTTTCGTCCACATAGTTGTCGATAAGCACGATCGAACGCCTGGCCGACTTTACCAGATCGGTAGCGAACTTGTACGCATCGAAAATCTGGCCGTTATAAAAAATGCCTTCGACCGGGGGCAAGGCAGTACGCACAAAAAAATCTATCTTCTCGGTATGTTGAGCGACAGTCCTTTCAAGTTCTGACAAACGTTTATTAATGGAATACCCTTTTAAAAGATAGTCCTTTAAAACCTTATTCGCCCATTGCCTAAATAAAATACCTCTTTTACTATTGACACGAAACCCAATGGATATGATCGCATCCAAATTGTAATAAGTCAGATTGCGCATCACTTGCCGTTTGCCTTCCTGTCGAACTGTTCGGAAATCCCGAACAGTTGAACTTTCCTCTAATTCTTTCTGATCATATATGTTTTTTATATGCTCGCTTATATTTGCTTTGCTGGATTGAAAAAGATCCACAATTTGCGCCTGTGTCAGCCAAACGGTTTCATCTTCCAGCCTCACTTCCAACCTGACCGCTTCATCCGGCTGGTATAATATGATTTCTCCCTGTTCCATTACTTATTTACCTTTTCTTAATTCATCAAGCCTCTGCATCGCACCGCTGAACTTCTCACTAAACATCATACCATCGGGCAAAACAAACCAGGTGGGAATACCTCTCGACTGTGGATTACCTATACATTCATCTTGCCCGTTCTGTTTGCGGTAATCGTCCCATTCACTATAAGCGATGTTCCAACGAATACCTAATTTATAGGTATTTTCCCATTTAATAATAGCCAGTGAATAGGCCGGATCATCTTTGCCGTCATAAATCACTTCTACAACTTCAACCACCCCTTTAGGGGAATTTATAAACTTCGGATTTTTATACGAATAAGTGCTCATGTCTTTTATTTTTTATTCATAGCACACAAAGATACTCAAAACAAATATATACATATATACATACGTATGATTAACGTATAAAAACATTTATGGTTATTCTAATCTTTGATTAATTCCGGTACAGAAACAAAACGTACCGAAAGACGGAAACAGGATTTATTTCGGTACGCTTCCCCGATCGGTACAAAAAACACGCAAAAAACGAAAATACTACTTTTAGTCTTTTAGTATATTAGTATTTTGACTATATGTTGCGGACATGACAACCATTTAAAAAACTGAATTTATGAGCAAAGCAAAAGTAATCTCCGTATTGAATCACAAGGGGGGAGTAGGAAAGACCACAACCACGATCAACCTGGGCGGTGCGTTACGTCAAAAAGGGTACAAGGTTCTTTTGATCGACCTTGACGGGCAGGCCAACCTGACCGAATCGCTGGGCTTCTCTGCGGAGCTTCCCCAAACGATCTACGGTGCGATGAAAGGCGAATACGACCTGCCGATCTACGAGCATAAGGACGGCCTTAGCGTCGTTCCCTCCTGCCTGGATCTCTCGGCCGTTGAAACGGAGTTAATCAACGAGGCCGGACGGGAGCTTATCTTAGCCCACCTTATCAAGGGCCAAAAGGAGAAATTCGATTATATCCTGATCGACTGTCCCCCCTCGCTGTCGCTGCTCACGCTTAACGCACTGACGGCCTCGGATCGGTTGATTATCCCGGTTCAGGCTCAATTCCTGGCAATGCGTGGAATGGCCAAACTTATGCAGGTCGTCCACAAGGTGCAGCAACGTTTGAACTCGGATCTTTCGATAGCCGGGGTTCTGATAACCCAGTACGACGGAAGAAAGAACCTGAACAAGAGCGTTTCGGAACTGGTACAGGAAACATTCCAGGGCAAAGTGTTCAGCACCCATATACGCAACGCCATTACGCTGGCCGAAGCCCCGACACAAGGGCAGGATATTTTTCACTATGCCCCCAAATCTGCCGGGGCAGAGGACTACGAAAAGGTATGTAACGAACTGCTAACAGAAATAAAGTAACCATATGGCAAAGAAGAACGATTTAAAAAACAGTATGTCGGCCGGGCTGACCGGGGGATTAGACAGCCTGATCCAATCCACGGCCGGGCAAAAAGAGGCTCAAAAGCCGAAGAAAGCGAAAACCGTGCATTGTAATTTTGTCATGGACGAAACCTATCACCAGAACTTAAAGCTGATCGCGATCCGCAAAGGCGATTCGCTAAAATCGGTATTGCAAGAGGCTATATCTGACTACTTGGATAAAAACAGTTCCCTGCTATAACAGCGTATCGGGAATATACAGGGCAAACACTCCACAAAAGAAATTCTCCAGGAAAAAGGTACGCAAAAAGCACCCCTACACATCAAAAAGTATATTGAAAATGCGATTCCCTATAAAGAACCCGTTGGCGGGATTAATCTTGCGTATGTTTAACCTGCCAACGGGTACGATATTGATAAACTTTTTGTTTAAGGTTTAACGTTTACGTTGCTATTTGCATCAACCCAGCCTGTTGTCTCTGCATCAAACTGGATCGGATTCAACACAGCCTCTCCCTGATCAGTATAACCACCACCGAAAATCAACGTGTAGATATGACGCTTGCCCGCTACCCATGTATCTCCGAACGGAACATAAATTGTTCCGTAACTATCTGCTGAACCCAACAGATAACCTCCGGACTGCTGGATTTTGCAGGTGATCGACAGGTAACATTGATGCGCACCGTCGGCTTTTATCTTGGTATTGGTGGCTTCTTCGGAAACTTTCCATGCTGTCAGCTTCTGTGGTATATTCAGCATAGGAGTTTTTTCGGAAATATCGGTAGCTGTGGTATTACTATTGACCTCGATGAATTTGCCTTGCACTACGGTAATAAAACCTCCTCCTGTAGAGCTTTCAGGCCAATCACCCACAGCCCAACTTCCCGTTCCATCGGCTGTCGCAGGCAATGTGTAGACGCCGCCCATTTTTACATTAAAAATCTTGATGTCCTTTATATTCACCTGCATGTTATCGTATTCGGTCTTTGCTTTGAATACGACCTGTGACAGAATATGCTTGAAGTTAAATTTCACTACTCCGTTGTTCTTGTCTTTTGTCTGGCCTTTGGCTATGGCATACATCACGTCGTAGTTTTCATGAGCATTGATACCAGATCCATACTCATCGGAGCAGGAATAAGTTATCTTTTGAGTATCCTTGGTGGCTTCCCACATATAACTCCACTGCATGGCTTCATCAACCGTTCCGGGATTGAATGCGTAAAAGTCCAAAGCCTCGGTAGGCCAATAACGAAGGTCGCTCGCATTTTTATAATCCCACTTACCATTATTGTACACGATATTCACTCCGTCATGTCCAAAATCCGTGTCTACCTTTCCCATGAAGGCAGTACCATCCGCCGTAAAAGCGAACACGTCGAAATCGGTGTTCTTCAAGTTGGTGTTGGTAGTAGGGGTAGCCCTCGTTTCCGCCGCATTACTTAACACGTTAAAACCAATCGCATTCCGTGAGGAGGTTTCCACATTCGCAATCTCCTCGTCTGAGCAACCCATGAGTAGAGCTCCAAAGATTGCCCAAAGCATTACTGTACTTTTTTTCATAAATAAAAATAAATCAAATTGATACATATAATTAATAAACTCATATTACAACACTATATCCATATTCACATCATCCCAATCATCAACGTCCACATCAAATCCCGCACCGTCACTTCCCGGCTCGGATGGAACCTCATAATCAAAATTCAACACCAGATGCACATCACCGACATGCCCCACTACCGGGACATCATGCACTTGGCCGCTCACGTCCTGTTCCAATACAGACATGCTGCCTGAACGGTTCTTGAGATACAACCGGAAAACATTGGGCTCTCCTTCAAGTGCGGAATGTCCAAACGTATAGAATCCGCCTATAATCTGATTCCGTGAAACCATTCCATCAAAGAGCAGGCTCTCCGAAAGACCGGCGGGCAAACTGTCGGCGGACATGTTAAGCGAGCCGGACATGCCGGAAAGAGCGGCCCGCAAATCCGCCACCCTATCCAGTCCCCGAAGACCGTTCACCTCATACGTGTAGTGACATACCATGTTTACGGGAGTCAGCCGTACTATCTCCGCGCTTCCTCCCGGAATGTCCTTGAGGATAACTTCGTCTATATGGTCGCCACACAGCCAAGGTGGGGTGACAGCCATTGTCCGGTTATCCGGCGACTGCACATCACGCGTATCGGCAGTAAAAAGCGTGTAACTGCCGTTTTCTTTCCAAACCATCCCGTCGGTATCGTAGTTGAAGCAAATTACCCGGTAATCATTCTCGGGAAGCTCCACTTCCCCATCCTCTCCTCCGGGGAAATCAAATATCCACGTGTTGCTTTCATCGTCGGTCGGATAAAATACGACCCTCATGCCTTCAGGCTTGTCATGATTGGAAATCTTGGTCCAGTCGAATATTACCCGCACCGTGGCAAAGTGCGGATGATCGTAACATAAATCCTTATGCTCACAAGCCGTCAGTCCTATCCATAAAAATATGAACACCAGACTAAAGCGTATCCGTATCACTGCCTGCCTCCTTTCTTCCGGCTATAATTCCCCCGCCCGATCAACCACACCAAAGAGATACCCGCCTTGGTCGGGCCGAACCAGCGGCGGTTTTTAGTGGTCTGCCATACATAGTGACCGTCCAAAGGGATGTACTCCTTGTACGATCCTCCAAGGTAGCCGATTCCCAACGTGAAATCCACATTGAACCGATGTCCCACAGGTAACGAGTAGCCGTAAGCCACGCCTCCCCCGTAACTCCATTTATCCCCCAAGTAACCTTTCCCACCCAATTCGAAATCATAGGTGACGATCTGCCCGTACAATCCGACATGATGCCCGGAAAACGGTTTTTCCACCGCTCTCCGACCGAACCAGCGGCGCAACTCCACATCTCCCCCATAGATACGCCAATAATTATGCTTCCGATCACTTTTCCACCAGGCATACATCCAATTCCCGGCCACAGACCAGTTCTTCCCCAAACAGAACTCAACCCCGATGTCAGGTATCAAAACAGCGTCATAAAGCAAGTTTGTTTTCACCGCCATGCAAAACGGCCGTTTCTTTACCGGAGCTATGACGGTAACGGTATCACGGATGCACAACGTATCACGTGTATGTATATATACCGTATCTCTGACGGGATTTATCGGATCACTATCATAGCATATTTTCACCATCGACGAACGAAGTTTCGGAAAATGGAATTTATACAAATATGAGTATGGCCTCCCCCCTTTCAGTCTTTTCAGTTCTCCCCCCAAATAAGGGCTGTCCTGGTTTTCCAAACGGACGATCTTCTCCAACAAACGAAGGACATCCTCCCTCTCCGGAACATTCACATCCGCTCTCACCATCGTTATAAGTCCGTTCCAGTCGCTTCCCGAAAAATGAAAATCCTTCTCCAATACCGGAATCTTTATATAAGGTGATATATACCGCCACAAAACCTCTGCTCGTTTTTCAGACAGCCTTCCATTCAACAGCCCCCCTCCTTCCGGGGAAGCTCCTCCTATTATTTGAATTTTCCTGATAAGACGGACGGAGTCGTTCAATGCGGAACAGATTTTAGCAAACCGCTCCATCTCGTTCCCATTGTCAAGTAAACATGTATCTATATTTACCTTTCCTTGATGAAAATAGATCCTTACCGAATCACGCTTCTCCTGAGCGGATATTTCTCCGCTTATACTCAACACGAGCACGAACAATACACATTTAATATAAAAAAAACATCTTTTCGTCATTTAATCATTTGTTAATATGACAATCCAAACCCAGGCTTTTACACCCCCTGAATTTCAACCGCTAAAGATATGCACTTATAAACCAACCTCCAAAGCAAAAAACAAGTATTTTAAACTTATAAATACTTAAAAAGACAACCACACAACAGCTACAACACTTACCACAGCAGCCAATCACGCTTACACAACAATTAAAAACACTTAACATCATAAAGAAAAGTACTTAAACATACAAAAAAAAAAAAAAAAAAACAGTTATTTTTGCAGGAAACATTATACTTAATAACACTTAAAACAATAAAACACATGAAAATCAGCACAAAAGCCGCCTCTTTTCTAAGTTCAATAAAAACTCAAACTTACGACAAAAAAGAAAGAGAAATGATAATAACGTATCAACAAAAACGAGTCTTTCATCTATCCCTGCTCATGCTGGTCTTATGCGCACCCATATACATATATTCAGTTCCATTTCCCAATGAACAGTTTTATTATATTAACAGCGTATTATTCCTGTTTATCATTATGTGCACTCTCGCTTATTTTAAAAAGAGAGTAAATCTGACCACGACCTTTTCCATTATACTGATAGCCATACATATCGAGATTTTTATCGAAATAATTTATTGCTCAATATGTAGCGGATATGAATATAGTTATCAAAGAGCATTGATAATGAGTAACATTACTATCTCTCTCTTATTTACCATGCTTTCCATCTGTGCCTATATGAGTAATATCTCCATCCTATTGTCCTCCCTTACCATAGCTTCCTATACAATCTGCACACTTATCACCGACGAACCGTTCCTATACAGTTATCTGCCTTTGATCATCATCATATACACCATGATCCCCTTATTAGGAAGATCCTTACACAGTAATATCAGCAGCTTGCTAAAAAGTAGCAACTTGCTAAAAGAGGAAGAGGAAATGCTTTTGAAACGTCTCCAAATGAAAAAGGAAGAACTATTCGCGTTCGCCGAGTTGTTAAGCGAGAATAACCCGGAAGAAAAGACAAGCTCCCTGTTAAACATAATAGGGGAACAATCCAAAGAAAATCTTTTTACAGCCCTTGCCGCATACCAGAAAAAGGAAAAAAGTAAACTTGATACAATCAGGAGAATATATCCCAATTTATCCCCGTCCGAATTAAACATCTGCCGTTTAATACTGCAAGACAAGACCGTCAGCCAAATATGCGAATTATTACATCGGAGTAGCGGAAACATAACCAGCCAACGAGCGAACATACGTGCCAAACTCGGACTGAAAAAAAGCGACAATTTAAAAGAAGCATTACAAGAACGCATGAGGCTGTATGAAGAAGAAGAACACCGGCAAGAAGAGTTTTCAGCCATGCGTTAGGGATTGCAGAGTAAAGCCCACAGCCTTTAGGCGAGGACTTGAAACGTAAAGCCCGACCGTCCCACAGGAACGCCCAAAAGAAAAAGAATCCCCCGAACATTCATCCGGGGGACATCCAAGCCGTCACATCAATTATAATACAGATTCAGATCATCCGTGCCAATCTCCTTTCCGTCCCGGAAAACAAGGCGTAAATCAATCCTCTCTCTGTTTTCATTGCCACAAAGATAGACATACCGGCCAACATACGCATCATACTTATCAATCAGTTCTAACGGTATGACCGGCATGGGAAAAGGATACACCTATATTGCATATAGCGGAAAATTTGTAAGATTACCCTGTACTTTATAAGGCAACATAGAAAATCTCTCCGCATGCAATTCCGGTCTTTTTCCCAGTAATGCTGTCAACGAATTGGCCCGGACATTCCCTTCGGCCTTCACTTCTATCGGCACCATTTGGGCATTACGTTGAATAACAAAATCCAACTCAAGACGCGAATTGTCTGTGTTATGGTAATAAATCGGTGACACGCCCTTACTTTTCATCTGCTGCAATACATACTGTTCAGTCATTCCTCCCTTGTATTCCTTAAATATGTCGTTTTTAATCAAGACTTGGGCCGGATCTGTCTTGACCATAGCACCCATAAGCCCCAAATCAACCATATAGAGTTTGAAAGCCGACAGGTCTTCATAAATATCAAGCGGAAGCTCCGGTTTGGTACATCGAGGCACTTTATACAACAACCCGGCATTTACAAGCCATTGAATGGCCATCTCAAAATCATTGGCTCTGGCACCTTTTCGCAAAGCTCCGTAAATGAATTTCTTGTTTTCTTTAAATAATTGGGAAGGAATGCTGTTCCATACCATTCGGACACGCGGAACCTGTTCTTTGGGCGCATGTTTTGAGAAGTCAAGATCATAGCCTTGCAAAATCTCCGACTGTATTCTTCTGACTTCCAGCAAGGAATCCGTTTCTACATATTTGAGTACAACTTCCGGCATACCACCTACATAATAATATTGCCGAAGGAGATCCGTATATTTGTCATGCAGGAGGCTTATCGTTTCAAAATCCCCACTCATAAGCAATTTACAAGCTTCTTCTTCTCCCTTGGCGACAAGAAACTCTTCAAAGTTCATAGGAAATATATTGATGACATTTACCTTCCCTACGGGATAAGACACATCCTGATGAAGGGATATCCCCAAAAGTGAACCTGCCACAGCTATATGATACTCCGGAACCTCCTCTTTAAAATACTTCAAAGATTCCAGTGCTTCCGGGATATCTTGTATCTCATCAAGGATAATAAGCGTATCACCCGGAGTAATGTCAACGGAAGTCATCGCACGCAGCCCCCGTAAAATTCTGTCAACATTGAAATCCTGAGAAAAAAGCTGGCGTGCAAGGTTATTCTTACGGCATACCACATAAGCCTCTTTTTTGTATTCAAGTTTGGCAAACTCATGGAGCAGCCATGTTTTCCCAACTTGTCGGGCACCATTTAAAATCAGAGGTTTTCTATCCTCACGGTTTTTCCATTCTATAAGTTGTTGCAAAACAAATCTTTTCATCTACAAACAGCATTTTTATACATGTAAAAACAGCGTATAATACATTTATCCGCACTTATTTAAAGCACAAATATACTAAAATAAACAGATAATAGAAGCAATCTTATACATTTTTCCGCACTTTAATCAACTCCAATGGAAAGCAGTAGCCAATTTAGGATTGCCTTCTCCACGCTCGATGGCCACCAGCGTATTGATGCCCACGCCCGCCAGTTCGGAGAAGTTCCAGCTGATTGACCTTCAAACTCTTCCTGCACTCTTTAATCATCTTTCCTAGCTCTTTCATATTCACAACACATTGTGATTTTAGTCAGTTTTCATCCTAGTTCAAAGAAAAAAACAGCCGATAAAGCAACTATAATCATTGTATTCATATAGATTAACATCATATATTCAAGTTAATCTATATATTTACATGGATTATTTGTATATTTGCAAAAAAGGAACAACCATGTGGAATGAAATGAGCAATCCAGCTGTGCTGATGAGAATCGGCCAGCGCATCAAAGAGACACGTATCAGGCAGCATATCACGCAGGAAGAACTGGCAACGGCTTCCGGTGTAAGCCCCTTGACCGTTGCGAACATCGAGAAGGGCAAATCGGTATCGCTGCTGTTGTTCATCAGCGTACTCCGCTCGCTCGGCCTGCTGGAGAACCTGGAGCAACTGGTACCGGAAATCCGGGTCAGCCCGATAGAGCTCAAAAAACTGCAAGGAAAGAAACGCTACCGTGTACGCCATTTAAAACAAGATAACCATGAATGATTTGATAGTAGATGTAAAGCTATGGGGAGAAAGCGTAGGCTCTCTCTATTGGGAAAAGGAAAGCAATGCCGCCTTGTTCGACTATGAACGGAAGTTCATCCGCTCCGGTCTTGACATTTCTCCCATCATCATGCCCATCAGCCAGTACAGGAACACCCCCTACCGGTTCCTTGAAAACCGTACCGACTGTTTCAAGGGGTTGCCCGGCCTGTTTGCCGATTCACTGCCGGACACTTTCGGAAACCAGATCATCAATGAATGGTTTGCCAGCAAGGGATTGTCCGGAGAAGAGATTACCCCTTTAGACAGGCTTTGCTATGTAGGCAAACGTGGCATGGGCGCACTGGAGTTTGAGCCGTCCTCGCCAATCAACGGCATGAACGAATCATCAGTGCTCCATATCGAGGAACTGACTGAGCTTGCCAAATCCGTATTCACGGACAGAATGGCTTTTCAGGTCCAACTGCGCCAGGAAGGAAGAAACATTCTGGATATACTGAAAGTGGGAACATCTGCCGGAGGTGCCAAGCCCAAGGCCATCATCGCCTACAACGATATTACCGGAGAGGTACGCTCCGGACAGGTAAAAGCTCCTGAAGGATTCGGGTATTGGCTGTTGAAATTTGATGGCGGCAAATACAGCGAACACACGCAGATAACGGACAATCCACAAGGAATAGGAAATATCGAATATGCCTATCACCGGATGGCAAAAGCCTGCGGTATCGATATGATGGAATGCCGGTTACTTCAGGAAAAAGAGTCATATCACTTTATGACACGACGTTTTGACCGTATGGAAGACGGAGAGAAGATCCATGTACAGACATTGGCCGGGCTTGCCCACTATGACCGTGACCAACGCCATTCATACGAAGAGATATTCCGTATCATGCGGCAGATGAACCTCCCTTATCCAGAGCAGGAGGAACTATACCGAAGAATGGTGTTCAACGTCATGAGCCGGAACCATGACGACCATAGCAAGAACTTATCTTTCCTGATGGATAGACAAGGGAAGTGGAAACTGGCCCCAGCATACGACCTCTGCTACTCATACACACCGGGCGGCAAATGGACGAACCGCCACCAGCTGTCACTCAACGGCAAACAAGACAATTTCACGATGGAAGATCTGCAAAAGGTAGGTGAGAACATGGGTATCCGGAAACACAAACAGATTATCGAAGAGATACAGGAAACCGTATCGCATTGGCATGAGACTGCCAAGGATTGCGGGGTCAAGCCGGAACACGCCGATTTTATCGGAGAAAACCTGCTCTTGTTCGGCAAGCAACTGCATACGATCCATATGCCGGACATTGCCAACGAACAAGAGCAGGCTTTCATGAAGGCTATGCGAAATGATGACTTCAATACCATTCTGAAACTGAAGATGAGAGGATATCAGCCATCGGAGAACACACTGAAAAGCCTCCAGCCGGATGTATCCGCCACCACCTTCATCGCTGCCGCCAAAATCTTCCAAATGGAAGGGATGCTAAAAAGCCTTCAGGACATAAAACCCGCGCAAAGCCCGATTACAGGCGGCAATAAACGTAGCATGGAATTGGGGGATTAGCACACAAACTACATCGCGCACAATTCAATATAACAGTAAATATATTAATTGTTATATATCATATTTTGATTTAACAATTAATATATTTACCTTTGTAAAATGACAACGAATCACATCACCCAAGCCATGGCCAATCCGGAAATCATAGTGGAACTGGGCAGACGATTTAAGGAATACAGGCTAACCTATAGGCTCACCCAAAAAGAGGCTGCCGAGAAAGCCGGTGTCAGCCTTATCACCTTACGCCAGTTTGAGAACGGGAAGGCCTATAACATCAATATGGGCAACTTTCTTGCCCTGTTACGAGTAGTGGACTGTCTGGAACAGATGGATGATCTGATGCCGGAAATACCTGTTTCAGCCTATACAATGGAACGAATAATGAATAAAAAGCCGAAAAGGATAAGACATGGAAAATAATGTTGTGAGTGTTATGTTATGGGGAGAAGAAGTCGGAAAGCTCTATTGGGACGAAAGAAACAAAAGAGCCGTCTTCAACTATCATCCGGATTTCATCAAGAAAGGAGTGGAAATCGCCCCACTGACCGCTTCTGTCAAAGGACCGGCGGCAAAGGGTATGCCCATACTCGGAAACAAAGAAAAGACTTATCAAGGTCTCCCACCGTTTTTGGCAGATTCATTGCCTGATCGGTGGGGTAACATGGTCTTCGACCAATGGGCGGCACAAAACCATATCCCCAAGCGCAAACTCACACCGGTAGATAAACTGTCTTTCATCGGGAAACGGGGAATGGGAGCCTTTGAGTTCATCCCGGCCACTCCTGGATTGGAATCCTCTTCCACTCTCCAGATAGAGAGTTTATACCAACTGGCACGCCGTATCTTTGAGGAACGGGAGGAAATATCCGTGCAAGATGACGAAGCACTGCAACTGCAAAGTATCTATGAGATAGGTACATCAGCCGGAGGGCAGCACCCGAAAGCCATCATCGCCATCAATGAAACGACACATGATATACGTTCCGGCCAAGTCCCTTTACCGGAGGGCTATACCTACTACATATTGAAGTTTGCAGAAGGGGACGATTTTCCGTTCACGCAAATGGAAATGGTATATTATGAGATGGCAAAGGAAGCCGGGATTACGATGATGCCTTCCCGACTCATTCAAATTGAGGGAAAACATCACTTCCTGACGGAGCGTTACGATAGGATAAACGGAGAGAAGATACATACACAGACACTTGCTGCCATGAATCCGGATGCAACGAGCTATGAGGATTTGTTTGAAGTCTGCCGAAAACTGAACATCCCGGCAAGCGAACAGTCCGAACTCTACCGTAGGACGGTATTCAATATCATGGGCGGCAATGTGGATGACCACATCAAGAATTTCTCTTTCCTGATGGAAAGAAACGGCACATGGCACATCACCCCAGCCTACGACATGACATTCACCACCAATTTGGACGGTGCGGCATACGAAAACGCACACTCCATGAGCATTGCAGGAAAAGATAACGACATCACGGAAGATGACCTGATGCAATTTGCCAAACAGAACGGAATAAAGAATGCGAAAAGGATAATCGAAGAAGTCAGCCTTGCCATCAGCCATTTTTACGATTATGCCACCAATCATCAAATCGATGACTATTGGAAAGACCGCATCGAAGAGCATCTTTCCGGTTTGGTATCTCCGATCATAGGGAAAACCATGAAACACTACCTGCCCACCATTGTCGAACCCTACGAGACAGAGGATGGCTTTTTGGTATCAGAAATCAACATCATCGAAAACACCCGGCATGATTTCCGTATCGAGGCCTTCATAAACGGAAAGCGACAGAAATACATTGCCGGGCGTAAAAGCGATTTGGCTGCTGAAGTCATTGCCAAAGGCAGAAACAAGATGCCCGTTGAGAACAAGAAAGAACTTGTGGAACGGTTGTTACTGCCTTTAGCTAGAAGATAAAAACAGACGAATAGCGACACTATTACATTAATAAAAAGTCTGTTCTTGTTCGGCAAGCAACTGCATACGATCCAAATCCGGACATTGCCAACGAACAAGAGGAGGCTTTCATGAAGGCTATGCGAAATGATGACTTTTCAATACCATTCTGGAACTGAAGATGAGAGGATATCAGCCATCGGAGAACACACTGAAAAGCCTCCAGCCGGATATATCCTCCACCACCTTCATCGCTGCTGTCAAAATCTTCCAAATGGAAGGGGTACTAAAAAGCCTTCAGGACATAAAGTCTGCGCAAAGCCCGATTACAAGCGGTAATAAACGTAACATGGAGCAAACAAATTTACTATTCAATTTTCAGTTTTTTTCTATTTCTATACTACTGTACGCCATAAAATAACGAAGAAACTTATTCCTATATCAATTCATAATCAATAACATACAATTCACCAAGAATATTAGGGAATGCTACAGTATCATATATCACCTGCCCTACTCCATTAAAATTACCCGGAGATATTACAGATGCTACAACACCATGATAAGCTGTGGGAGAAAAAGAAAGATCTGCTAATCCATTTATCCCAATAACATTTTTCTGTACACCAGCATTATTAACATTACAAAAAATTGCATAATGAATAGTTTGATGTAAATTTACAGCAGCATTAGGAAGATGCACAAAATATAATATATCTCCATTATTACATTTAGCTAAATCATGATAGGTATTTATTTTTTGTATCATACTTTCTAAAGAAGCTCCAAAAGGATTAACTGAAATTCTTTTTCCTGTTGCCTGTTCTATAATTCCTCTAACTAAATTAGCACACCCTCCACCATTTGTAGGTAAATTAACATTCAAATTCTGAGTATTAGTAATAAATTGTGTAATCAATTGTCTATCATTTATACTTATAGCCATATATTATAACTCATGTTCTCCTACTCTCTCAAAGGCTTTTCGGAACCTGCCTATAAAAACTGTCTCTGTAAGCTTACCCCACAAATCTACCCTATAATCCCCAAACCGCTATCATCCCTTTTCTGAATGCCATGGAATTTTTTCCGAATACATAAGTTAGAAGATGAAAAAAGATTGTATTCAAAGTTTTTGGTTCTTTTTTGAAAAAAGAACCGCTGGCCAAAAATCCAACGGTTACTTTACTTTCGGAAAAATATGCAATGAAGTTTATAGGCCGAATGAGGAACGCAGCTTCTTCATGGCATTCTCCACATCAAAGAAAGACACATCCATAAGATCTTCTCCCCATGCTTCCGGAAAGTCAAGAATGGAACGTCCGTTATTAAGAACCGCATCACGGATGGCTTTCATCACATTCTGCCGAGTCGGTTCCAGCTTGAAGAAAAGGCAATGCCTGACTGCCATTGTAAGGGTATCATCATCTATAAAGAAACGGATGGTGACGGTCATGTGTACCTGCGTCCGTTTCTCCAGTTTCTTCTTTTTAGTTTCCAGTTTGGCCAACCGGGAAACATAGAATGAAGGGATATGTTTCCCGGATTCAACGCAAGTCTTCATCGCTTCATGTATTTCAGCGATGCCGTCACGTATATCCGTCAAGTCGGTGCAGTTGGATGCAACCGTATAAGCCGATAACTTTTTCATCTCAAAAGCCGTTTTTATATGGCAAAAGCCCTGTTTGTGAAACTTATAATATATGAATCTCCTTATCACCTACCTTCTCGTCCGATACGACCAATACCTCGTACTTCATCCTCTTGTAATTATAGACTACGGCAAGCGTATTAAAGCCACCGTTATCATACCGCCTGTCATAAACGGTATGTACATACTCATACATCGCATTCCCCATCATGAACTTTACGGAAACATCCGTAAAGTAAAATGCCACCGCATAAGCCAGCGTTTTCTTTTTATCAACCTTTTTTGTTTTCATAACCATTTGTCCTTTATTGTTTTCTGATAAAATATTCAATGGCCGAATGAACCAATATATAATGTGTGGGTGTCTGCCTGCACTGTTCCGCATAAGGATTATAGAACTGGAGAGCCAGCGCATGGTATAATTCCGGCAATTCCCGCTTGATTCTCGCCGTAAGCAGCCGATAGGAGCATTTTCTACCGTACTTCATCAGCTCACGCCATTTGTCCTGTGTTATTTCCGTGCAATTCGTCTCGTAAACCATAACTTCCGTTTTTAAGTTCAATATTCCGGTTGGAAAGCGGAAAGGGGTTGTTCCCTCTCCGTTTATTCTCTAATCAATTCAGGCAAGCTTTTACCGTTATACCGGTTTTCAGTCCTTTATCCAGCTGCACGGTCAACCCACGAACATTCACCTCTTGAATTTGAGAAAGAAGCACATAACCCCATTCCCATTCTTGAATATGGCAATAACCGAAAAAAAGCCAGTCACCGTCTTCCTGCTGTTCGGCTTCCGTTACCAACCATACCACCGAAGAAAAAGGAAGGAAAAACCTTGCGATGACTTCCGCATTAAGCCCCTGCCCCTCTTTTGAGTACAAAGGGTTGGCTTCAAACACATTCTTTAGTTGTTCCGTCACTGTAATCATATGTCACATTTTTAAAGGGTTAAACTTCTAATTTTATGCTTCAGCTAGATTTAAAGACCTTTTTTTAAAACCCCTTTCCGGGATGACCTTTTCTTTCTGCCGACTTTTTTTTTGAGCTTTCATGCCCCATCTGAGTTTATAAGCCTTTTTTTTACGGCACACAACAAGAAGGAAGGAGGGATTGAGAAAAGTTTTGGACGACAAAAAATGTTGGGGACAGCGAAGCCGTCCGGCGTTATTTTTTTCGGTACAAAGGGCGAAGACCGGAACTCTTTCGTATCCATCCACCGAAATAAATTTGCCGTTCAAAAACAAAGGCTCTCAGACGGGGCTATGAAAAAACGTACATTAGGGGAGGCAGAAAACAAGGAAAAGGGCAGTACGGAAATAAAAGAAGAATAAAATCCAACATTATTCACATTGATATATAATAGCCAAGTATTTCGCCATATCAATATAAATCCAACTATAATCAAAATCAAACAGTTATCTAATTTATTGGTTATTAAACATATAATACGCCAAAACATTTATTTTGGAGAATATAATATTAATTAAACAAAAAAATGGCATCATTAAAAATAAAGTATCGACATTCCTCTATAGAAGGAAAAGCGGGAACATTGTTCTATCAAGTAATTCATAATCGTGTAGCAAGGCAGATAAATTCAGGATACAAGATTTATCCTGACGAGTGGGATATTTTCAATTCCCAAATAATCATACCAGCAAAGACAGGAGAAAACCGGCATCGGTATTTGGTTTCTTTAAAAAAATGTATTGAGGAAGACACCTCACGTCTAAAAGATATTATGATAAGATTTGAGAATCTTGGATACAAATATACGGCAGACGAAATCATTGAATATTATTCCGCTCCTCCTGTGAACGAGTACTTTGTGTCATTTTGTGAGAATCTCATTGAAGAATTGAGACAAATAGGTAAAATACGCACCACAGAAACTTATACCACTACGCTCAATAGCTTCAAGCGATTCATGAATTTCAGAAAGAAAGGCAGAGACATCCCTTTCGACAATATAGACTCCAACCTGATGATGGAATATGAACAATATCTAAAATCTAATGACATTTGTCCGAACAGTACTTCCTATTACATGAGAAACCTCAGAGCCATGTATAATCGTGCCGTAGAAAAAGAATTGGTTATACAGCGATATCCGTTTAAACATGTATATACGGGCATAGATAAAACTGTAAAACGGGCAGTTCCGGCCAAAATTATCCGACAGATACGCGATATGGATTTAAGTCACGACTCCTCTTTGGAATATGCAAGAGACCTATTTATGTTCAGTTTTTATACCCGAGGGATGTCATTTATAGACATGGCTTATCTAAAGAAAAGTAATTTGCAAAACGGTTTTTTATCATATCGCAGAAAAAAGACCAACCAACAGCTAGTAATCAAATGGGAAAAGCCCATGCAAGAAATCATAGATAAATACGATACCATAGGTTCTTCTTATCTATTGCCGATCATTCTCGACGCAAAAACGGATGAACGGAAACAATACAAGAATGCAGCCCAGCTGGTGAATTCAAAACTAAAGAAATTGGGAAAACAAATCGGCCTTCCTATTCCGCTGACGAGTTATGTGGCACGTCACGCCTGGGCTTCTATCGCCAGAAGCAAAAACATTCCGTTGGCTACCATCAGCGAAGCTATGGGACATGATTCAGAAAGCACTACACGGATTTATCTTGCATCGTTAGACACCTCCGTAGTGGATAAAGCGAACAGTATTATTTTAAATACACTTTAATTCACATTATAAAACAGTTTACGCCATAGGTTTCAGCATACGTGCCCAATCGGCCCGCTGTTATTCTATGGCAATTATTATTTTTATTTATCTGACAAAAAATAAGTTGGAATTATGTTATACAAATTGAAGTTTTCTTTCTGAGAGAAAGATTTGTAAATGCAAAAGTACAAAAGATAACACAAAAAACACTAAAAATCAGAAGAAAAATATTAGTCATACCATAAAAAATAAGAGGTATGATTAGAAAAAACTGATTATTTGTTGAGCAAATTGATTATACCAATCTTATAAATATTTGATATACATCAAAATACCAATCACCCCATTTCTCTCAGAAAGAGAAACACCGAAAATAGGAGAAATTTCCTATACGAATGCCATAGGAATATAATGAACAAGTATATACCCTATACTTTCAGTTGTATGACAAGATGGATTCAGAAAGGAAAAAGCCCCGTGAAAGTACAAAATTCTTGCTTGAAAAAGATTGAATAAATGACGGTTTTCTCCATAAGAGAAATGTTTTGAATATGCAAAAATACATAAATTATTGAACATAATAGCATAAAACAAAGAAAAACCTTAATAGCCACCTCGTTAAATGTCGTGGTTACATAACAAATGTTGAGTAAACTAGATTGTATTTACAGCGAATAATCCCTGTAAATCAATTATATATGTTAAATATTTATGTCCTCTATTTCTCTTATGGAGAAAAATAGGAATGCGGCAAGATAAAAGACGGCATGAATGGTTGATATGACAGCCAAAAAAGACATAAATTACTATAATACAGACCAATACATAAGTTGGGATGAACTATGGGTATATCTTGACCTGCCGTAATAACTAAAAAACACACGACGAATGAGTACTCCCATAACCACAAGGGAAGATCTAACTAGAATCCAATGGTTCGCCATGAGCGCTTATAAAAACGAGAAAAAGGCGGAAGAGATGCTCAAAGGCAAGGATGGTCTAGAGTATTTCATACCGAAACACTATGCCGTAAGGGTCTATCACGGAGTGAAATCCAAAAGGCTTGTACCAGTCATCCCGAATCTCGTCTTCGTGCATGCTTCCCGAAAACAGATCACGGATTTCAAAAAAAAATATAATTTCTTACAATTCATGATGTGGGAGAAAAGCACGGGACTGAAATATATCGTGGTGCCGGATAAGCAAATGGAGAGCTTTATCAAGATTGCCTCGCAGTATGAAGAAAACACTATTTATTATAAACCGGAAGAGATTGACATACGGAAAGGTACCCACATATGTATTTACGGTGGCAAGTTCAATGGAGTAAAGGGCGTATTCATGCGGGTGAAAGGAAAACGTCGCCGCCGGGTGGTTGTGATGCTTGAAGGGATTATGGGTATATCGGTAGAAGTTCATCCCGATTTGATTGAAGTCATCAATGATTCCGATTGTGACAAATTTTGAGAGATGACACAAAAAGGAGATGATGAAGTTCCCCTTCCTCGTGGCCTTACACAAATAAAATAATATTTGAATATATGTATTTTTGGATTGTAAATTGTTCACTGGCATTTTTGCTTTGTGTTCTCTGTGCGGGTATCGTCATTCCCCAGATTCTGCTAATCGCTTTCCGTAAGAAATTGTTCGACTTTCCCGATGAGCGGAAGGTACATCATTGTGCGGTGCCCCGATTGGGTGGTATCGCATTCAAGCCGGTAGTGTTTTTCACCATAGCCCTGTTGCTAGGAATCAATATGGTGCTGGGACATTCGGAGATATTGTCCGAAATCGGGAACGACGTGTGCTCTTTGGCTTTTGCTTTCTGCTCCATCATGGTACTATATCTGGTTGGCATGGCCGATGACCTGATCGGTATCCGTTATCGTGCCAAGTTTGTCATCCAGATTCTGTGCGGCGTGATGCTTATTGCCGGTGGGGTATATATCAACAACCTATACGGTGTTCTGGGCATCCATGCGGTGCCGTTATGGTTAGGATATCCCCTGACCATCCTGATCGTGGTCTTCATCATCAATGCCATCAACCTGATTGACGGCATTGACGGGCTGGCTTCCGGGCTATGCAGTATCGCCTGCCTATTTTATGGACTGACTTTCTTTATGCTCCATCAGTATGTTTATGCCATGCTGGCGTTTGCCACATTGGGAGTGTTGGTACCATTCTTCTATTACAATGTTTTCGGGAACGCCAAACACGGAAGGAAGATCTTCATGGGCGACACAGGCAGTTTGACCATCGGCATGATGCTCTGTTTCCTCAGTCTCAAACTGACCATGTGCGGACTAGACGATAATACAGGAAATGTACATCCGATGGTGCTGGCCTTCTCACCCTTGCTGGTTCCATGCTGTGACGTGGTCAGGGTTTACCTGCATCGGGTACGCAACGGAAAGAACCCGTTCCTGCCGGACAAGAACCATATCCACCATAAGCTGCTTGCTCTCGGAATAAAGCAGCGCAATACCATGATCATCATTGTTTCCGTGTCAACTATATTCATACTGCTCAATATTCTTCTGTCCCTTTATCTCAATGTGAACTGGATCGTTTTGGGTGATATATTGATATGGACTCTCGCCAACATCAGGCTGACAAAATCTATCGCACAACTTCAATCGGAACAGAAAACCAACAAATAAAAATCAATAAATATGAAAATCAGATACATTTTATCCTTATTAACCGTGGCCTTTCTATTGGGATCATGTGCCACACCGAAAGTCGCTTATTTCACGGACCTGAAACGGGGTACCGCAGAGCAAGTCTTGAACCCGCTGGAAATCCGGATACGTCCAGAAGACAAGATTTCCATACAGGTCAACAGCAAAGACCCCTTATTAATGAACCTTTTCAACCTTCCGATCATATCCCGACAGATTGGTACGACATCAGGTACATCCAATAGTCAGGGAATATCAGGATATACAATAAATAAGGATGGGGATATTGATTTTCCTGTGCTGGGACATATCCATGTGGCAGGAATGACACGCGCGGAGATCGCCTCGTATATAAAAGAGGAATTGGTTTCAAAGAATCTCGTGAAAGACCCCGTTGTTACAGTGGAGTTTATGAACCTGACCGTTTCAGTGTTGGGCGAGGTTGCCACCCCCGGACGTTTCAATATCGAAAAGGACAAGCTGACACTTTTGGAGGCCTTAAGCATGGCCGGGGACCTTACCGTCTATGGGAAACGGGAAAACGTGCTGGTACAACGGGAGGAAAACGGGAAAAAAACCCTGTATCAGGTCAACCTGAATTCGGGATATGACCTTTATGCCTCTCCTGTGTATTATTTGCAGCAGAACGATATCGTTTATGTGGAACCCAACTCAATGAAAGCACGGCAGGCGACCGTCAACGGCAATAACGTCCGCTCAGCCTCTTTCTGGATGTCATTGGCCTCGTTGCTGACGACCATTACCGTGTTGATTGTAAAATAATATAGAATCAGATATGATGACCGTAAATCAAAAGAATATAAAACCGGGGCAGCAGGATGATTTCCTGCGAATACAGGACCTGTTATACCTGTGCCTCGCAAGATGGAAGTGGTTCGTCTTGTCTTTAGCGGTAACGATCGGTGCCGCTACTGCCTATCTGTTACGCACTCCTGCCGTATATACACGTACCGCTTCGGTATTGATCAAAGAGGATTCCAAAGGCAAGTCGGTCTCCTCGGATTTGGAATCCTTCTCGGAGTTCGGGCTGTTTCAATCCGGTACAAATGTGAATAACGAACTCATCACCTTTCGATCACCGTCTTTAATGACCGAAGTGGTTAAACGGTTGCGTCTGGATATGAATTACTTCGTTCGGGGAAAATTCCACCGTCAGGTAGCCTATGGACTGACATTACCGGTGGATGTAACGATAAATGACTTGCCTGAGAATGAATCAGCCGGTTTTACGTTGGAAATACAGCCGGACGGTACGTTATACCTATCCGACTTTATACGTAACGGGACAGATCTTGAAGAAAAGGACGTAAAGGGAAGCTTGCTCGACTCCATCACTACGCCATTGGGAAAAATCATTATCCATACAACACCCAATTACGTGAAAGGCGAGGCATATACATTATATGTAGGCAAATCCAGTCTGTATAACGCCGTCAACTCCTGCTCGTCCAATCTGTCCGTTTCATTGAACAGCGAGAAAGCGTCAGTCATAGACTTGTCATTCAAGGATAACTCCACACAGCGGGCAGAAGATGTATTGAGCATGTTGATTTCCGTTTATAACGAGAATTGGGTGAAGGACAAAAACCAGATCGCTGTCAGCACCTCAATGTTCATCAACGAGCGTCTGGGCGTAATCGAACGGGAACTGGGAAATGTGGACGAGGATATCTCCTCTTACAAGTCAGAACATCTGTTGCCCGACGTGCAGGCGGCATCGAGTATGTATATGGCTCAAAGCAGTGCGGCCAACGCGCAGATCCTGTCCCTGAACAACCAGCTTTATATGACCCGTTACATCCGGAACTATTTAGCCAACGATGCCAACCGTACCCAACTGCTTCCGGCCAACTCCGGCATTGAAAGCGCCAATATTGAATCGCAGATTGCCGAATACAACAAGCAACTGTTGCAGCGCAACAGTCTGGTTGCGAACAGCAGCACGGAAAATCCGCTGGTCGTGGATATGGATCAGGCTCTGGCATCCATGCGTGGGGCGATAATCAGATCTATCGACAATCAGATAGTGACCTTGAATTCGCAGATAAAAAGTTTGCGGCAGACGGAGCAACAGACGACATCACGTATAGCGGCCAACCCAACACAGGCCAAGTACCTGCTTTCGGTGGAGCGCCAACAGAAGGTAAAGGAAGCTCTTTACCTATTCCTGTTGCAAAAGCGTGAAGAGAACGAACTCTCACAGGCGTTCACGGCTTATAATACCCGCATTGTTACCCCGCCACACGGCAGCATGTTGCCGACATCCCCTGTGCATAAAAATATCTTTATGGTCGCATTCGCTCTGGGGCTGCTCATTCCGATAGTCATTATCTTCATGCGCGAGAATATGAATACCCGTGTACGGGGAAGGAAAGACCTGGAAAACCTGACTATACCGTTCATCGGTGAAATTCCGCTGTTCACAAGAAAGAAAAAAGGGATATTAGGAAAGAAACCGCAGGAAGTCAAGGCCGTTATCGTCAAGGAGGGCAACCGTGACATCATCAACGAGGCATTCCGCGTATTGCGTACCAACCTGGAATTTATGACCGGCAAGGACAAGACTTCGAATGTCATCATCATGACCTCATTCAATCCGGGCAGCGGCAAATCGTTTCTGACCATGAACATCGCCGTGAGCCTTGCCATCAAAGGAAAAAAAGTGCTGGTAATCGACGGAGACCTGCGCCACGCCTCTGCATCATCCTATATCGACTCTCCTGACAAGGGATTGAGCGACTATCTGGGAGGTCGTATCGATAATCTGGATGAGATCATCGTACCCGATCCGAAACATAAATCTATGGATATACTACCCGTGGGAACGATTCCTCCTAACCCAACGGAATTATTGTTCGACGAGCGGTTAAAGCAGACAATCGATACTGTAAGGGAGCAATATGACTATGTGCTGATCGACTGTCCGCCCGTTGAACTGGTGGCCGACACGCAAATTATTGAGAAACTGGCCGACCGTACCGTTTTCGTAGTTCGTGCAGGATTACTTGAACGGAGTATGCTTGCTGAATTGGAGAAAATCTACGAGGAGAAAAAATACAAGAACATGTCCCTGATCTTGAACGGGACCGAGGGAAGTGGCGGTCGCTATGGATACCGTTATGGCTATCGATATGGTTATCACTACGGTTACGGCTCAGGATACCACTAAGGTTCCGACGGAAAACAGGGTGGGGATAAATGGATGATTATTAATTAAAAAAAATAAAATGTTTTATATAAAAATACTCGTATCATTGTGTGGCCATTCAGGAAACGTATATCGCTGAAAGATAGCGGTATATTCAAGAATTTTACCGACTGTCACTCGCACATTCTGCCGGGTGTGGACGACGGTGTGCAGACGATGGAAGAAGCATTGGAAATACTGCGCCTGTATGAAGAGTTGGGCATAAAATCCGTATGGCTTACACCGCATATCATGGAAGATATGCCCAACACCACACTGCACCTCCGGGAGCGTTACGCTGAACTTCAAGCCACCTATAGCGGTCCGATAAAACTGCATCTGGCCTCAGAGAACATGCTTGACAACCTCTTCGAGGAACGGTTGGAAAAGAACGATCTGCTGCCCTTGGGTGAAAGCGGTGACCATCTACTGGTGGAAACCTCCTACTTTAACCCTCCGATGGGATTGAACAACATTCTGCTCCGCATCAAGGCTAAAGGCTATTATCCCATTCTTGCCCATCCGGAACGGTATGTTTATATGGGTGAGTCGGATTATCAACAATTAAAAGACATGGGAGTGAAGTTTCAGTTCAATCTTCCGTCAATAGCGGGTATGTATGGCAACCGGATTAAGAAAAAAGCCATGCTGCTATTAAAAGAAAAGGCTATTACTCATATAGGAACGGACATTCACAATTACAATATATTTCAAAAGTTCATTTGTACGAGTATTACAAAAAATATACAAAACTGTTTAATTGATAGTCAGACTGTTATAGTTTAAATAGATTATAATTATCGGTTATTAAGACCTGTAGATTCTGTTTAACTTTTTCTCTCTAGGTGGATTTGCATAAAATACATACAAAAAAATCCAACAGGCTGGAATTCAATGGAAATTGTAACAATCGACTTGGAGCAGATACACACAATCTCTCTTTTATCCAAACCAGTCTTAAAATAAATCATTACACCCCTATCAAGCAATAGGCTTGCAACTTCAACATAAAACAACAATCCATATGTCATTAACAAAAGTTTTAGTTACTGGTGGAGCGGGATTCATCGGCTCCAATTTATGTGAGTATTTATTGGCTCACGACTATGATGTAATCTGTTTGGATAATTTTTCCACAGGTAAACCTGAAAACATTTTTCCATTTCTACAACGATATCCGAATAAGTTTAAACTTATCGTAGGAGATATACGGAATCTGAACGATTGTAAGAAAGCTGTAGAAAATGTAGATTACGTTATGCATGAAGGAGCATTAGGCTCAGTTCCACGTTCTATCAAAGATCCTATAACTACAAATGAAACTAATATATCGGGATTCTTAAATATGCTGACAGCCGCTCGCGATGCCAATGTAAAGCGTTTTATATATGCAGCAAGTTCTTCTACATATGGAGACAGTCAGTCTCTTCCCAAAGTAGAAGATGTGATTGGTAAACCGCTTTCGCCTTATGCCATAACAAAGTATGTAAACGAGCTTTACGCCGATGTGTTTGCCAAAACCTATGGAATGGAATGTATCGGCTTACGATATTTCAATGTTTTCGGTCGTCGTCAAGATCCATTCGGGGCATATGCTGCGGTGATTCCTTTGTTCGTTAAGAAATTCATGGCTCATGAGAGTCCTGTCATTAACGGAGATGGTGAATATAGCCGCGATTTTACTTATATAGACAATGTGATTCAAATGAACATGCTGGCTATGACCACGACAAATCCGAATGCAACCAACCAAGTATACAATACTGCTTTCGGAGAACGCACCACATTAAACCAGTTGGTCGGTTACTTGAAAGAATTTTTGAGTGAATTTGACCCCGAAATTGCCAACGTGAAAATAATTCATGGTCCCAACCGCTTGGGGGATATTCCCCATTCCTTGGCATGTATTGATAAAGCAAAATCCCTTTTAGGTTACAATCCTCAATACAGTATGCGTGACGGTTTGAAAGAGGCTGTCAAATGGTATTGGAAGAATATTTAAAGTAATAATAACAGATGAAATTATGAATGAAACTAAAATTTGCGTAATTGGTCTTGGTTACGTAGGGCTCCCTTTGGCTCGTCTTTTCTCGACAAAGTATAAAACGATAGGTTTTGACATGAACCAAGCTCGTGTGACTGCTTTGATGGCAGGTCATGATGCGACACTCGAAGTGTCAGATGAACTACTCCAATCTGCCCTTGCCAATGGTTTTAAGTGTACTGCCAATATAGAGGAAATCCGTGATTACAATTTTTATGTAGTTGCCGTTCCCACTCCGGTAGACAAAAACAACAATCCGGATTTGACTCCGCTTTACGGTGCCAGCACAACTGTTGGTAAGGTAATCTCCAAAGGGGATATTGTGGTGTATGAATCTACTGTTTATCCAGGTGTTACAGAAGACGAATGTATCCCGGTTGTGGAAAAAGTGTCCGGATTGAAATTTAATGAAGATTTCTTTGCTGGCTATAGCCCTGAACGTATAAATCCGGGAGATAAACTTCATACAGTAGAAAAAATCAAAAAGGTTACTTCCGGTTCTACGCCTGAAATAGGTAAGAAAGTAAATGAGGTATATGCTTCTGTAATTACCGCCGGTACACATCTCGCTCCTACGATGAAAGTAGCGGAAGCAGCCAAAGTAATAGAAAACTCACAGCGTGATATCAATATCGCATTTGTGAATGAGCTATCCAAGATATTTACTAAAATGGGCATTGATACACAGGATGTACTGGAAGCAGCTTCTACCAAATGGAATTTCCTGCCATTTAAGCCTGGGCTGGTTGGAGGCCATTGCATTGGAGTTGATCCGTATTATTTGGCTCAATGTGCACAACGTCACGGTTATAATCCTGAGATAATCTTAGCCGGTCGCCGAATGAACGACGGTATGGGGGAATATGTGGCCAACCAAGTTGCGAAATTGATGCTGAAGAAAGGAATACAGGTGCTCAACTCTCATATCCTCATATTAGGGTTTACTTTTAAAGAAAACTGTCCTGATGTGCGGAACACAAAGGTTATAGATATTTACAATGCTTTGCGAGAGTATAACGTACATATCACCGTATATGATCCTTGGGCCAATCCTGATATAGTTATGCGAGAATATGGAATCTCGGTAACGAACCAACATCCTTTGGATAAGAAATTCGATGCGGCAATTATAGCTGTAGCACACGAACAGTTTATAGGCTTTGATGTAAAAACGTTACTAAATGCTCAACACGTCATATTCGATGTTAAAGCTATCTTTGAAAAAAACGTTGTAGATGGTAGACTCTAATCGGATTGTCTCCTTTGACATATTGAAAGGGGGAGGAATTTTATTGGTCATCCTTGGTCATATACAAATCCCTTACATGTTGAAAACCGTTATTTACAGTTTTCACATGCCCCTTTTCTTTTTTGTGTCAGGCTGTTTCTTTCGTCCAATCAGTTTGAGAGAGTTTTTTGCAAAAAAGACCAGACAATTACTGATTCCTTGGGCCTTTTTTGCCTTTTTGTTGTTCGCATATTTGTTCGTTTTGAAACTTAACGAAACTCATAATTGGGCAAAAGCGATCTCGCTCCCTGTAACGAGTATGTTTGATGGTTTTCTCGGTGATGAAAACTCTTTTATTTTATTTCATGTAATTTGGTTTTTAATTTGTTTGTTCGAGGTTTCATTCGTTTATTTATTGATACATAAAATCACCCCTACAATAAAGCATTAACAATCAGCGCATTATGTATATTATTATATGGAGTAGGATATTGGTTAAATGCTAATAACATTGATTTGCCATATTTTATTGACACAACAATGTCTACCTTGATTTATTACCATCTTGGTTTTTGCTTCATGCGGAACAAATGGTACGGCATGAAGGTTTCACCGATATACTCATTATTCTTGCTTATTATCGCCATTGTTTTCATCGTTCTATTTCCCTCTTACGTTGACTTAAAATCAAACAATTTTCCATTGCATCTATTGTTGCTTTCAATGGTTTTTATTATGAATTTTTATTGGTTTATCAATTCATATTTTAATTCGAGAAAGCTGAAACTTATTCCATTGGATAAAATATTGATTTGGTGTGGAATTAACAGTTTGGCATTATTGGGGCTACATATATTATTTGTAGATACATTCTGGATCGTGCGCAATAAGTTACATCTTGTAAACTACAGTTGGACCATATTGGAATTTGCACTCATTGTTGCAATATGCTATTTTGCGACAACCTTAATAAAAAGATACATTCCGTCTGTATTAGGAAGATCATAAGCTTGCTATGAATAAGACATCGTCCGTAAATAATAAAAAAATATTCAAGAATACAGTGGCACTTTATGCACGTATGTTGCTGTCCATGATTGTATCACTATATACATCACGGATCGTGTTAAATGCACTTGGTGTAGATGATTATGGCATTTATGGACTTGTCGGCGGTATTGTTGTCCTATTTAGCTTTTTGAATGTAACGATGAGTGGAGCGACTTCACGCTTTCTTACAGTCGAACTTGCCAAAAATGACCCTCGACAACTCCAACAAACATTCAATACAGCCTTTATATTACATATAGGAATTGCAATTATAGTCTTGTTTTTGGCTGAAACGGTCGGACTTTGGCTGTTATTCGAAAAATTGAACATTCCAGATGAGAGAATGAGTGCAGCTGTTTGGGTGTATCAATTTTCAATAATTTCCTCAATGGTCAGCATCACTCAAGTTCCATACAATGCGACTCTTATTTCGCACGAAAAAATGGACGTGTATGCTATTGTGGAAATTGTTGGATCACTGTTGAAGTTGCTGATCGCTACACTTCTACTTATTACAGTATGTGATAAGCTCATTTTATATGGAGGACTTATGCTCTTATCTTCATTCTTGATTGCAATGACATATCGCATTTATTGCATTAGGCATTATGACGAATGCCGGATTAATTGGGAATGGAATAAGGTTATCGGCCGTTCTCTGTTTAGCTTTTCAGGATGGAATCTTTATTCCAATATTTGCTTTACTACTCGTCAACAGGGAACAAATATGTTGCTTAATATATTTGGCAGTACAGCTGTTAATGCCGCAGCCGGATTGGCAACAACTGTGCAACTGATGATTGAACAAGTATCAACCAATTTGGTAATGGCTTCGAGGCCGCAAATTATAAAGCAATACGCATTGACCGATTTCAATGCCATGATACAATTACTAAAGCAAACTACTTGTTTGGCAAATGTGTTATATCTGTTGGTTGCTATTCCTTTTATCTCTGAAATACATTATGTAATGAATTTATGGCTCGTGGAAGTTCCTCCATATACAATTGAATTCTGTATTTTATTGATAGTCTCAAGCTTCATATCATTGAATAATAATATTATATATATTGGAATACAAGCTGTCGGACGTTTGAAATTTTATTCATTTATGGCGGGGACAGTATCATTATCAGTCATTCCGATACTTTGGTTATTGTTTAGTAAAGGTATCGGCTTGACTTGGGCTTTTGGATTGCCTATAGTGAGCACATTATTGATTTATATCGTTTGCTCATATACACTCCATCATTATGTTGAAGATTTCAAACCGATACGTTTTTTCTTCACAACGATGGTAGTGAATCTTTTCATAAGTATTCCTTCTTTTACCGCAATCCTACTCATACAACATATCTTGGTTGAGTCCTTTACAAGAGTGATTATCGTGGCTCTTAGTTCTTCAATAATATTGGTTGTTCTGTCCTATTATGTGCTATTAGACAAAGAAAATAAGAAAAAAGTAAAAGCATTGATTTTAAACAAATTAAAACGATGAATAAAAACATACTTATAATTACTCCTTTTTTTCCGCCACAGACTCATGCTGCGGTATTTAGGGCATTTAAACTTGTAAAATATCTTAAACGTACAGGTTGGAATCCGATAGTACTGACGGTTAATCGTAATTATCTATATTTAGAAGATCCTGATTTGTTGGACGAAGTCCAAGACGTGCCTATTTATCAAGCCAATTATATAGAACCGACATTGCGCGGCCTTAGAATGTTGCTTGGAGGAGAAGATACTTCACTCAAAGCCATTACAGCCAAAGCAAAAACTATTGGTGCACAGTCAAAAAGCACGGATACAGTCACCTCTAACAAGCAATCTTTATTCGGTAAGTTTTATAAATATATACTAGACCGATGGATTCAAGTTCCCGACCGCTTTAGATTCTGGGAAAGAAGTGCCGTGAGGATGGGACGAAAAATAATTAAAGAACATGATATATCTATCATATATACCACTTGCCTGCCTTTTACCTCAAATAGAATCGGTATGCGACTTAAACATCTAACCGGAGTAAAATGGGTTGCTGATTTCAGGGATCCTACCACATACGCTAAGCGAATGTATTCTGATTATTTTCCTGTTTTTGCCAAGCAAAAGAAAATTGAACAAGATACTTTTAAATACGCTGATGCTATTACTGGTCTGTCGGGAGCATACCTGAATATATTTAATGATTTATATGAGGGACGATACTCAAATAAATCATATTTTATTCCAACTGGAGTAGATGATGATTATTTGCCTTCTTTTCAAAATAGAGAAAAAGAGAATTATATAATATTCGTGGGTGAATACCTCCATGAATATAAAGATAATTTCTTGAAAATATTTGCCGAAGCTGTCAATTCTAAGGAATTAAAAGGCAAGGGTTGCACCCTTAAAATTGTGGGTAATAAGAATATCAATCAAAAACAAACGGAAGAATTTGTCAATGATTTGGGAATCTGTAACAACGTGGAATATATCAATCATGTACCGCAGCGTAAATTGTATGAATTGATAGTTAATGCAAAAGCAGCAGTACTTATTCCCGGACACACGGCTTTATGGTGGACTAATTTCGCAAAAATGGTCGATTATATCGCATTACAAGTGCCTGTATTAGCAATGGTGCCCATGACTAGCGAAGCACGAACCGAATTGATAAAAGCAGGCATAGGTATTTTTATAGATACTCCTCAGCAAGGTGTTACTGTCATCAAACAAGTATTTAGCGAAAAATTTCCAATGACGGCAAACAAAGAATATTGCCGCCGTTACTTGGCATCGCAACAAACAAAATCTTTCATTGATATTTTCCAAAAAATACAATAGAGATGCATATAGCGTTTTTAACTACAGAATATCCGATATTGGGTATGAAATGTGGCGGAATCGGAATTTTTATCAAACATTTGTCTCATCTTATCGTTAAGAGTGAGACTGGTGTGAAGGTATCAGTTGTGTATTGGGGCAATAAGTTTACAGAAACTGTGTGGGACGATGGTATATCTGTGATACCTATAAACCAGCCTCATAAGTCTCCATTTTCTTCTTTTATCAATAGAAGGTATCTAAATAAAAAGTTAAATCTATTAGTGGCAAAGATTGGCATCGACCTCGTTGAATCTATCGACTGGGAGGGACCTTTGGCTTTTTGTAGTTTATCTGTACCAGTAGTTACAAGATTACATGGTTCAAATGTGTATTTCGATCATTTGTCTGGAAACAAAACTCCATGGAACGTACGGCTTATGGAATATAATGCTTTGCGTAATTCTGATGCCTATATAGGAGTTAGCCGACAGGCTCTCGACCTGACGGATAAATTATTCAGTCTGTCTTCGAATAAGAGAAAATGTGTAATATATAATCCTGTGGATATAAACATGCCCCCTCTTTCATCTAGTGACATGAACAAAAATACAATAACGATACTTTATTGGGGGACAATTGTTGAGAAAAAGGGGGTACTTGATTTGCCTCTTATTTTCAACAGGATATGCGAGCAAAACGACAATGTCAAACTCATTCTCATCGGACAGGATGCAGTAGTGAATGGTTCTTCGACATGGGAAAAATGCAAATCTCTCTTTTCAAAGCAATCGATCGGTTGTGTATCGTATTTAGGTCGCTTACCTTATGACAAGACTATGTCATACGCTAACAGTGCCGATATTTGCATATTTCCAAGCCATGCAGAAACTTTCGGTTTGGTCTTACTGGAGGCAATGTTACTGCGGAAGGCAATTGTTTGTTCCGATATCGATTGTTTTCAAGAGATTATAGGAGACAGTAACTGTGTTTGCAAATGCAGGGTGAAACGTATCGATGAATTTGCAGAGGCTTTGCAACGGCTAATCTCGAATCCCATTTATAGGTGTGAACAAGCCGACAGGGCTTATCTAAATGCAACTGCTAGATTCAACACCAACGAGATAGTGGCACAAAACATCGAATTTTACAATCGAGTTATAAGAGATAGCTCCAAACATCATGTAGAAGAATCCTAACTCAACTGCTTTATTAGAAAATTTAAACGGACTTTTTATTTATAAAATCACATATTCATACGAAGGGGAGTTAAGGCTTTTTTTGTATTGCCATCTTGAAGAAAGTCAAACATTTCAGTACAACTACGTAAAATATAGAAATGCTTCATTATAGTGAAATTTCTGATAGAGTATAATTCCTAAACGAAGTGATTAATTTCTTAACTCTTGATTCATATTATTCATAAACGCCTTATGCAAAAAGGGATAAGCATTATTTTGCCCACACTTAATCGGGCTGATTATCTGGCAAGTACAGTTGATTGCTTAATAGAGCAAGATTTTGGGGAGCCGTATGAAATAATTATTGTAGACCAATCGGCAGCCATTGACAGTACTATGTATAGTCGTGCAAAAGATAGTGATACATTGATTAAGTACTATCATGTGACTGAATTTAGAGGGCTACCTGAAGCTCGTAATTTCGGTGTGCAACACACACAATACGCCTACATCCTATTTCTAGATGATGATATCGAGTGTGACTGCAACCTGCTCAAAGAGCATTACAAGTTCTTGTCACAACCTGATATCGCAGTAGTGGCAGGGGGAATTACAGAAAAATATAAGAATAATCCCAAATCGAAAAATGTAGGCAAGTTCCATTTCTATACGGCAACTCCAGAACGGGGATTCCACATTAATCATAAAGAATATGTAGATCATGGCGGAGGTGGAAATTATAGCATAAAAAAAGACATATTTTTAGAAGTTGGTGGTGTTGATGAATATTTGAATTATGGAGCTGCTCTATATGAAGAAACCGAAATATGTTTACGAGTAAAGGAACTTGGATACAAAGTTTTTTTTAATTATGATGCTCATGTATGGCACTTGGCTGCTGATACAGGCGGTTGCAGGGTTCTGGATATCAATCGCTATATTGCTTCATTAGTACATAACCGGGCTTTATTGATTAGCCGTCATCTCAAATGGTATCATAGGCCGACTGCTTACATCTATTTGTTGCGTCTTGTTGCATCATACGCTTTTACTTACCGCAATCCCGGACTGTTTAGACTTTTTGCAAAAACTTATAAAGAAGGTTATAAAAAAGGAAAACTAACTCCTAAATATACTCATTATGCAAACATCTAACAAACACATTTTTATTGTAACCTATGATTATCCACCAAGTAATGGTGGTATTGCAAGGCTTTGTTTTGAACTGAAAAAATATTTAGAGAAAAAAGGACTGAATGTTACAGTCATTTGTCCCCAAAGTACTTCTACCGATGCAGAGGAGGATAATAATGTGGTGAGATTGCATGGAAGAAGAGGAATATTGGAGTTGCGTACATTGAAGTATTTACGCAAAAAAACTGTTCCCGGTGATATTGTAATTACCGGGAATTATCATCCAGAGGGAATGCTGTCTCTATTGTCAAACAGAGAAACCTATATATTGGCACATGGAGCCGAATATCTTGCCGGAAAGAGTTTTTTCCGACGCTGTATTTGGCCTACTTATCGACGTTTTATACTAAGAAACGCCTCTTGCGTGATTGCTAACAGTCATTATACAGAGACATTAGTAAAACATTGTTCTCCAAATGCTAAAACAATCGCTATTCCGTTAGCGGTTGATGCAATTCATTTTCGCCCTACTTGTGAAAAATATAAGGATGGCTTGCTACACCTCTGTTCTATTTCTCGATTGGAAAAATTTAAAGGACATGATTTTATTATCCGGACGATAGCTTCTTTACCGGCAAAGTATAAGCAACAAGTGCGATTGCATCTCGGAGGTAAAGGAAAATATAAGAGTGCACTTGAGCGGATGGTTACCGATTTAGGATTGTCAGATATTGTATCATTTGAAGGTTTCATTGATGATAATAAACTTTGCGATTTCTATTCAGCCTCGCATATATTCATTCTCTGTACACGTGAAGAAGCGGATAATAGGAATGTAGAAGGATACGGGCTTGTTTTTGCCGAAGCGCAAGCTTGTGGAACCGCCGTTATAGGTACTCGTACAGGTGGCATTCCCGATGCTGTCGAGGAGAATAATGGCGGTTGGTTGATACATCAGGACGCCCACGAAGAATTGGAGAATTTACTCATTAAGTTAATCGACGATAAATCTCTTGCTATAAATGAAGGTCGTAATGCACGTCGGCGCATAGAAGCTAAAATTACGTGGGAACATTATGTGGACCAAATTTGTGATGTCATTTTATGAGTATTAGTCTATATATAGCCTTATATTACAACTTGTTGCTGCTATTAGTTGTTTACATCGCTATTCAACCGGTCAGGGCAGAAACAGTAAGACAGCCTTATATCAACAACCAGATATTTAGCCTTGCTTTACTCTTGATTGTATATGTTCATGTAACTTTCCGACCGACCGATTATCACTACTTTGGAGATACTTCAGCTTATGCCATGGCTTTCCAAAAGAAAGCCTTCTATGGTACGGTTGCTATAAGAGATAGAGATATTGGTTTTGAGTATCTTACCTATTGGCTTTCACAACTCGTCAATTTAAAAGGGTATTGGTTTGTTCTTTGCTCATTATATATATTGCCTGTTTTCTTTGCTTTAAAGAAACGATTCAAACAACAATATGCTGTAGCACTAGTGTTGTTCGTTTGTTCTTTGAGTTTTTGGGGATACGGAGTAAATGGACTGCGTAACGGAATAGCTACATCGTTAGTTATCTTCTCTTTTCTTGTTCCAAACAACGATATTAAACGAATTCCTGTTTGGATTATAGCATGTCTTTTCCATCAATCCGTCATGTTGCCAATTGGCTGTTTCTTGCTGACCCGACTTTCAAATAATCCCAAACACTACTTATACTTATGGGGAACGTTTTTCCTGCTTATGCTTGTTGCACGTGATTCTTTCTCCACTTTGTTGACAAACATTCCTTGGTTTGAACAGGATAAAAGGATGTCTGAATATTTGAATATGTCTTATAAAGGCATGGAGCAAATGTTCTCTAATATTGGATTTCGCTGGGACTTCATTATTTATAGTTTGATACCCATTATCGCAGGAGTGAAATATATCTATACATATTGCTACGAAGACAAATTGTTTATCCGTTTATTTAATACTTATATAGCAAGTAATGCGTTCTGGCTATTGACCATTCATGTACCGTATAATAACAGATTTGCTTATCTATCTTGGTTTCTTTATCCTATAGTATTGATATATCCCTTGCTAAAAGATAACTTAATAAATAACCAGGGAGAACGAATAAAATGGATTATTCTATGTTATTATATGTTCACTTATGTAATGTGGATAAAATAAAATACAAAACAATAGAAAAAGATTTTTATGAAAGATTTAGTTACTGTATTTACACCGGTATATAATAGGAAGAATTTAATTGGAAATCTATATCAGAGTTTGTTGTCTCAAACCTATAAAAATTTTGAATGGATTATTGTTGACGATGGGAGCACTGATGATATTGATGAAATTATAAAATCTTATCAAAATGAAGATCGTATATTAATTCGTTTCATCAAACAAGAGAATGGTGGAAAACATAGAGCAATCAACAATGGCGTATTACATGCAAAAGGAGAATTATTTTATATTGTAGATAGTGATGACTATTTAACAAAAGACTCTATAGAACGAATAGTTTTTCATTATCAATATATAAAGAATAATGATAAATTTGCTGGAGTTTGTGGTATGAAATGCTTTCCAGATGGTTCTCGTATAGGGAAAGAGGTTACATGGAAAATTTTAAAAGATTCTTGGATTAACTATTGGATTATAAAAAATATAAAAGGGGATGTTGCGTTTGTTTTTAAAACATCAGTCCTGAGAAATTATTTATTTGACGATATACCCGGAGAAAAATTTTGTGCAGAAAGTTTGGTTCTAAACCGTATTGGAAAAAATTACCTTATGTTATTTTTTAATGAAAAAATATACATCGCAGAGTATTTATCAGACGGTTTATCTGTTTCATCAATCAAAAACAGAATGAATTCACCTAATTATGCCATGAGAATTTATTCAGAAATGGCATCACTAGATATTCCATATTTAAAAAAAATAAAAGCTCATATAAATTACTGGCGTTTTGCTCCTTGCTCTAAATTGAAAATGAAAAATAAAATAAAACAAATAGGAATTTCTAGTTATATTATTTTTATGCCTATTGGCTATTTGTTTCATATGAAAGATAAAAAAAACAATTATATAGATATTAGACATGTCGGATCTAAGCGGTAGAACTTTATTTAAACGGATTAAACCATTAATTAAGGTATTCGTTATAGTAGATTCATATCTTCCTAGGAAACTTAATAATTTTTTATTTGTAAGTTTAAGAGGTATTGGAGGAAAAGTTGGTATTGTGATTAGATACATATTGGTGAAAAATCTAGCAAAAAAATGCGGTGATAATGTTGTAATTAAAGAAAATGTATATATATCTAACATAGAGAAACTAGAACTGGGAGATAATATCAGTATTCATCCGATGTGTTATTTTGAATGTAGCGGAGGATTGATGATCGGAAATAATGTGTCTATTGCCCATTCAAGTTCAATACTAACAAGTACTCACACTTATTCTGATTTTAATTTACCTATTAAATATAATGAAATCCTAAAAAAAACGGTAGTTATCCATGATGATGTATGGATTGGTTGTGGAGTGAGGATTTTATGTGGAGTTCACATTGATACAAGATGTATAATAGGCGCAAATAGTTTGGTTAATAAAAGTGTTGACTCATTCTCTATTTATGGGGGAGTTCCTGCAAAAAAAATAAAATCTTTTCAATGAAAAAAAAGAAATTATTCAAAATAACAAATTCAGCTTATTTTCAAGTCCGGCAACTTCAAGGTCAATTGAATTATTTTTCCGCATATTTCGATGTCATTGCCGTTGCCCCTAAAGGAGAAGGTTGGGAGGAATTACAGAAGCAACAGGCACGTTGTATTCCGGTAAAAATGTCAAGAGCCATAAATCCGATTTTCGATTTAATAACTCTTTTCCAATTGGTAAAACTTTTTATCAAAGAGAAGCCGACTATTGTTCACTCGCACACCCCCAAAGCTGGTCTTTTGGGTATGTTAGCAGCATGGATAGCACGTGTGCCGATCCGTATGCACACGGTAACAGGCTTCCCATTGACGACGGCTACGGGCATAAAAAAACAAATTCTTCGTTTTACGGAACGGTTAACTTACGCTTGTGCCACAAATGTATATCCCAATTCACAAAAGATGTGTGATATTATTTGTTCAATGGGGATCGGCAATCCTAAAAAAATGCTTGTTATCGGTAATGGTGGTTCAAATGGAATTGATACGGCATTCTATTCGCGAAATGCTACACAAGATATTAAGATTTCAACTTTCGATTTCACGTTTGGTTTTGTAGGTCGTATATTTTATGAGAAAGGAATCAATGAATTAGTAGCTTCTTTTATTCGATTACAGAAAGATTATCCTAACATAGGATTACGTTTAATCGGCTTTATGGAAGAAAACCTTTATCCGGTTGATGATTGGGTAAAACAAGAGATTAGCACAAATTCTCACATTGAGTTTGTCGGCTTTCAACAAGATGTTCGTCCCTATCTAATGGGGTGTGAGGCTTTTGTTTTTCCCTCCTATCGTGAAGGTTTCCCTAATGTTGTCATGCAAGCTGGGGCCTTGGAATTACCACAAATCGTTACAGATATCAATGGTTGTAATGAAATAATTGTTCAAAACAAAAATGGAATAATTGTTCCACCACAAGACGAACACGCATTGTATAAAGCCATGAAATATTTTTTGGATAATCCTAATGAGGTAAAAAGAATGGCAAAGAATGCAAGGGCAATGATTACATCACGTTACGAACGCAATAAATTTTGGAAATTGATGCTTGAAGAATACTATCGGCAAATTAAAAATCGAATTAAATAACATCTATGCAAATCATACTGTTATCCGGCGGTTCTGGTAAACGCCTATGGCCGCTTTCCAATAATACACGGTCAAAACAATTTATCAAACTGTTGACTGCGCCCGATGGCTCGAAAGAGTCGATGGTGCAGCGGGTGGTACGGCAATTACGAGAAACCGGCATCTGTGATTCGATTACTGTGGCAACAAGCCAGTCACAACGGGATATCATCATCAACCAGCTTGGAGAAGAGATTCCTGTAGTTACGGAACCGGAGCGTCGCGATACATTCCCGGCTATCGCTCTCGCAAGCTCGTATTTGGCCTACAAACGAAAATGTTCCACCGATGAGATTATAATCGTCATGCCTTGCGACCCTTATACCGAAACAGGTTATTTTGAAACGATTCGCAGGATAGCGGATGCAGTGAAAAACAATGTAGCCGAACTAGTATTGATGGGAATTAACCCCACATATCCGTCAGCAAAATACGGATATGTAGTGCCAGTCAATGATGTACAGAACAAAGGAATATTTCAAGTATCACGCTTTACGGAAAAGCCAGATATGATAACTGCCGAGAAACTTATTTCAGAGGGTGCTTTCTGGAACGGAGGCGTATTCGCTTTTCGGTTGGGGTATATGACAGATATTGTAACCCGACACATCAAAACCGACACTTTTTCAGAAATTCGTTCTCGCTATGGGGAATTTCCGAAAATCAGTTTTGACTACGAAGTCGCTGAAAAAGCGCAGTCGGTAGCCGTCGTACCTTTTGCCGGAGAGTGGAAAGACCTTGGTACATGGAATACGTTGACTGATGAACTATCGGAACACACCATGGGCAATGTTGTCATGGATGAAGAATCCGAAAATACCCACGTCATCAACGAACTTGGACCGCCAATCATGTGCATTGGCACACGGAATCTAGTTATCGCAGCATCAAATGATGGAATCCTAATTTCGGACAAAGATAAAAGCGAGAACATCAAAACTTACGCTGACTGCCTACAACATCGGCCAATGTTCGAAGAACGTCGCTGGGGTGAATACAAAGTTGTCGATACCGCCGAGTTTTCCGACGGTTACAAATCACTTACCAAGCAACTGAAAATCAAATCCGGTAAGAGTATCAGCTATCAGGTACACCGCCATCGCGATGAAGTCTGGACGTTTATCGACGGCGAGGGAGAACTGGTACTCGATGATATCAGGTCGGTTATCAGCAGAGGCGATACGATTACAATCAAGAAAGGTGTTAAACATGCAGTCAGGGCTATCTCTGAATTGACGTTCATCGAGGTGCAGTCCGGAAATCTACTTGCAGAAGAAGACATTGAACAATTTGACTATAAATGGTAAAATCCTTCGTTAAAACCTCTGACAAAAGAATGAAGTTGGTTTACAAGAAAGTTATCGAACCTCAATTAGGCAACCTGATATCCATATTGAAAAAGAAATGATAATCTATAGCATTGATTATTATCAACAAGATCAAGATTGTACTCAATGTGGAAAACATTCGGAATGTATTTGCCGGTAAAATGATAAAATATCACTATCCATATGTAAGTAAGTATATATACCGGACACAGGATCTTGCGAAAGTAGCTTCGTTTTCAGATTCTAAACCGCAGAAACAGCATTACGCAAAAATTAATGGGTTGGAAAAACTTATTATAAATACTGGTAATGAACCTTTTCATTGATTTTTCTAATGAAAAAGACCATCCTTCAATACATGACCGATATCTATCAGGAAGATATTCCCAAACATATCCTTCAAGAAAACAAGATACGCCTGAATTCTTTTTTCCTGGAACAGGAATCCGTACAGAAGAAAGGGACTCAGTTTATATTCAGATATGCATTCTACTCCGTTGAGAAACCCCGAAAGATCACGAAGCAGCATCTATTGAAAGAATATGCAGGGGTGCCTTTGGAAAAAAGGAGCGTACAACCGGAACAAATACCCGATATGAAGCAATATAGTGATATAATACTGTATGGAGATGCCAGCTCTCCTGAAGCACAGCAACAGCTGGCGGAATACCTCCAACAACATAATTCATTAAAAGTCCAGTTGTCTTTTTTTTGACAAGAGAAATGATTCCACTAGCAAGGATGAACAAGCCATCGCATATGCGGAACTACAGAAGGCGCTATTTTTTTGCCAAAGAAAAAAGATACCTCTCCTGTTCGTTTCCTTAAAAGGGATGATAGACGACATCCGTTTTCTCAATCTGCTGGAGGAGAGCCATGTCGATTTCAGATGTATCGATTTTCCATGGTTCTGCAAGGAGAATCTGCCTCTGATAAAGGCAGTTGTGCTATATGAAAAGTTGGAAATAAGAATAAATGTATAAGATATCAAGCTTACAGATTGGACTTCAATGTTGCAGCATTGAGGTTTATGAGAAACAATTCTAAATATATTTCTGTTTGGCGAAATCTTATTCTAAAAGGAACTCTAAATAAAAGAATCCACCTTCAGATATCTTTCTTCACTTATCCTCAAAGTATATAATCCAAACATAAATATCAGACCTATTTTCCCTATAACTGAGTAATAAAAAGATTATTCCCCAACACCGTAAACAAAGAAATAACAGAAGCACTTTAAAATGGTGTATCTAACTCACTTTTTTAAGGATAATATCCCTGTTACAGTTATCTGTAGCAGGTGATCCTTTCAAATTGGGCATTAGATGCACCCTTTTCCTTATTCCAACAAATGCGCCTCTTGTAACCTCACCAATTCCCAATACATCTTCAAAAACATCTCCAGATACACCTTCAGACTCGGGAAATAGACGAAAGACTTCCAGCAAAAGAAAGGCACATGAATGGCCGTTCATTCGGAACCTCCATTTCTGGATAGCGTTTCTTTGTCCATCCAAAATAATCTCTATCGGGACAGAACAATAAACAAAAGCATAAATATCAGGCAAAATTGTCCCGATAAAAGAATTATAACATGACTATTGAAGATGAAATCCTCCAATACCTGCACTATCATCCTCTATCAAACAGGGTTGAGATAACGCTTGGGATAACCAATCCTCCCAGTGGCAGGATTGTAAAAAGACTACTGGCCGATGCCGTAACCAAAGGAATGATAGAAGTACTCTAACAATAGTAGTGCCACTATTTTATAAGCAGCACTGCAATTGTTCCTTACCCCAGCAAATGCACCTCCTGTAACCTCACCAACCCCAAATACATCTTCAAGAACACCTCCTGATACACCTTCAGATCCGGGAAATAGACGAAAGACTTCCGGGCAAAAGAGAGGCACGTGAATGGCCGTTCATTCGGAACCTCCATTTCCGGATAGCGTTTCTTCGCCTGGTCAACCGCCATCTTGTTCAGTGAAGCCACGAAGTTAGCCTGGCGTATCGGATTCCATTTCGGGGTTTCAAGAATCACCATCCCATCTTTCCGCTCAGGAATAACCAAATATTCATCCTGCACGTTACGGACGTAATAGCACACAAAAGACAAGGCCTCATAGACATTATCCCCTACATGAATACCGATAACCCGTTCTTCAACCGGTGTACCGGCAAAGCATTCCGCAATCTGTTTCATGGCATACCCATGCAACAAGGCAGCATCAGAAGCCAACAGATAAGCCGGTGCGGTACGCTCTCCTCCCTTATCGATGGCAGCAAAGACAGAAGGACTCCAACAGAGATGGATGAGCTTTCCTTTTTCTTTCTCACGAAGGGAAGCGACACATAAACGGTTATCAAAGACCAAACGGGCTTCTTTCGTTTCCGGATGGAACTGGAACACGTTCCGTACCCTGTCCGGCTTATGGATATCCATCATCAGATAGCCCTGCCAACCGGACACGTGCTTTGTCTTCAAGACGGTTTCGCTTTCCTCCACATCGAAAAGATAAGACAAGAGCTTTTCTCGCTTACAACATACGAAGAGAGAAAGCTCGTCCTGTTCTTTCATCTGCTGCATATCCAAGGAAAGAACAAAAGCCAATTGCCAAGGAGTAAGCTCGGAAAAGCCATGTAATTCAATACAAGACAACGCATCCTTCTCCGGTGAGTAAACGACATATCCCCGGCCACCTATCTCATATCTCAACATGAAATCCCCCTGTTCAGTGGGATGATAATTCTGTAAAACGGTCTGATAATTCATAAAGCAAATATATTAAGTTAGTATTCATCATAATGAGAAATCGGGACCACTCTTGCGTTTCCGTTTCTTTTTGGACGGTATGAGATCATCCTCTTGCGACTTCTTCCCGCTGCCGGTAATGTCAAGTTCCGGAATGGCCATAACTCCCCCACCCTGCATATAGAAAGCCTCACGATCCACCCGCTCACGGAACTCCCCTACCCTATCGATATGTGGCGAGAGACCGACAGCCACACCATCGAAATGCTTCTGGATATTCTGATAAGTGAGCTTACGGGAAAGATCCGCACCTTTAAAGACATGAGCATTTTCCACGTTTTCCATATAAAAGGAAATCCCGTATGCGCCTTTGCTGTTTACATGTTCCGTCACACGGATCGATTCTTCCGCCAACCTTTTCTTAAAATCCTCATAGCCTAAAGAAGCGTTCAATGCCTTAAACACATGGTCATAGAGATAATGCTTCTGTTCATCGGCGCTCATGCCCCGGCCATCAAAACGAATATTACCAAAACGATATTTCTGAGGAAGTGAAACGTCCTTCAGGTAAAAGCCTGAATCCTTGATGCCATAGACATAATAGGATTTGTCCTTCTTGGTGACCAGACGCATATACAATCCTTCTTGTTCCAGGTTCCTTCGGAAATCGGATGTACTTTCGGAAAAAGAGTAGATGCGGTCAAGCTGTTGTAACAGTTCATCCTTGAACAAGGGGTTGAAAAAACCTCCTTTTTCCAGCAATGCGAAAAGGTTGTCATAGCTTTCATCCCCCAATAGGACACGCCATTCTTCATTGGCCAATTTTATTTCTTGCAAGGGTTTATTCAAAGACCGGTATGTATCGGATTGTTCCAGGACAGCCGATACCTTATCCTTGTAATTATAACTACGCATGGCTTTCTTCAAGGCCGCATCGAAATAATAGTTACGGTATTGCGCCTCTCCCAACGTGGTTCTCTTGCCTCCTTCCCTTTCCAAAGGCAACAGACCGTACTTCTGCTCCAGTTCCCTTGAGATCTTTTCGGAACGGCTGTAATTATTTCCGGAAGGAATGCTTTTGCCTTCTTCATCAATTGTGGTCAGCAGCACATGCACATGGCTGTGTGCCTTGTCGGTATTTAGGACAACGGCATAACAGGACTTTCCGTACCCCATCCTCTCGATATATTCCCCGGCAAGAGAAAGCCACTGTTCATCGGAAAGGCTTTCTCCCGGATAGAGGCTCAGAATAAATTCCGCATAAGGTAGTTTCACCCGGTCATTCAACTGGGAGATAAGTTTCATGTAGGCTGGCATGGCGGCCAGTTCGTCACCAGTGGAGGTGTAAAGCACTTTTCCGTTTCCTTCCTTGACCTTGGAAAGCTGGTATTCAATTTTCCGGCTCATGGACAGGTGGGATGAGAAAGAAGGTTGTATCTCGGCTATCATAACAATTTCCGGTTAATGGTTTCTACATCCGAAAGGTATTGGTTAATCCGATCCAATGAATACAATATATTTTCATCGGACGGAAGCGTATTGATATGTTTGGCAAGCTGGTTGATATTGGCTCCTATTTTACGAAGTTCATATATCATTTGCACATCGGTTTTCGATATGCTTCTGCCTTTCAAGGCAGACTCTCTGATAAAGGAAGAAAGGGATTTTCCCTCTTCCTTTGAACGTTGAAGAAGCTGTTCTTTCTCGGCTTCCGTCAAGCGGATCTTTATACTTATATCTCGATTCTCTTTCATATATACAGAGTATGTGAGTGTAACGAACATTGGTCGGCAGCTCGGCTGTCGCAAGGTTTTTTGTACCCACAAAAACATACCTTGCATTAGCAAAGATATACAATAATACTCAGCTGTGAAACAAAACCAGACAAAAGTCTTGATTTCTTAATCCAGATTAACCGCTCACTTTGTTACAAAGTAACTACGCACATTGTAACAGGCGAACGGAAAGCCATTAGTTACAAAATACATAATTACTAATTATATTATTACAAAGTATGAACATACATACTTAATTATAAGATTAAGTATGTACATATTTATATTTATATTTATATATGTAATTACTTATACAATTAAGTAAAAAAGTGTATAATAAATTAATTATAAAAGTATGCAATTATTTAATTTATTATTTATATATTTGCGCACATACTTAAAAACGTACATTATGGGACAAATATTACCAGGAGTAGTCGTAGCTTTTGAGAATCCCAAGGGCGGGGTAGGGAAGTCTACGCTGACAGCTTTGTTTGCAGGTTATATTCATTCGCAGTCAAACGAAGAGGGGGGCTTATCCATTGCCGTGGTGGATATCGACGACATGCAGAACACTATCGGAAAATTACGTGAGGACGAAGCCGAGGACGGAATCATGAAAAAGGAAGAAGAATATGAGGTTATCAATATCTCTTCCTCAGAGTTCATCAACCAACTGGATTTCCTTCAGGACAATTACGACATTATACTTGTCGATTTTCCGGGTAACCTGAAACAAAACGGTGTAGTTGAAACGCTGCACTTCGTTGACGTGATCATCATTCCCTTCGAACCGAACCAGACCGATTTAAGACCTACATTGACCTTTTACTATAACATCTATGAAGGGATTATCGAAAGCCGTCGAAAGATTGGTAAAAAGACTACCGTGCGTGGTGTTATGAACCGTGTTCTTCCGAATGTGCTGGAGTTCAAAGAAATTTTGAAAAATAAAAAAACCTTGCCTTTCGAGTTGATGCAAAACTACATCAAGGATTCAAGGGTTGACTATCAACGCAATTTAAGTACGCTGAGTAAAGCGTACCATCATCCCTGTGATGCTTTCTGTGAAGAGGTATTGGAATTAATCTGTAACCATATAGGAGAATAAAGCTATGGCAACCAACAAAGAAAGGACATCATCAGCCGCCATGAGAAAACTCTTGCTGCAAAGCGCCAGTAAGAAAGAGCAGGAAATCCAGCAGATCGGAAGTGTTGCGGAAAGCACTATCCCCCAACCTGCGATTGAGCACCCCATCCATGAAGAGGTGAAAGAATCGGCTCCAGTCAAAGAAACCGTCCAAGAACCTCAGCCGGAACAAATGGAAAAGCCGGAATCCAAACCTTCCGTGCAGTCTTCTCCAAAAACAGAAGAAAGCAAAGTCTGCGGAAAAAAATTCTCGGAATATCTGGAAGAGCGAAAATTAAAGAACACCGAAGTAATCCGGATATCCAGCGAAACCCACAGAAAGCTGAAGCAGATTGCTATGGCCACTGGATTAGGAATGCACAACATCGCAAACAACATTCTTGAAGACATATTGACCAGCCATAACAAGGAGATTCAAGCGATACTGAAGAAGTATATGAGCATCTGATTCTACTTTCGGAAAAATATATACGCCTGTTCGACTGCATCCGTCGGGCAGGCGTTATTTTTGCACACCGTTTTAGTGAAGGCCGGCATTGAACCGGGACACTTTTACACAACTGCGGAAAAATCCCTTTGCCTATTATCCTGGACAATATGTTAAAGAATTCAAACCTCTACTTGTTTCCACCTCAAAATTTTTTCCGAAAGTAAGAATACGGTAACAAAATCATTTCTTCGTTTTATTTAGGTTTTTAGGGATTTAAGTATTTGTGGGACACTTTTACACAACTAATAAGGGAGGTTTTCCGTATAATCAACTATATTATTGCAAGTTAGCACTTACTGGCATCTTCTCGTAACCGGGACACTTCTGCACAACTAACCGACTATTCGGGACACTTCTGCACAACTGAACAGGAAAGTCGGGATACTTTTACACAACTAGAATCTGCATTCGGGACACTTTTACACAACTAAATCAGGAATCCGGGACACTTCTGCACAACTAAACCGGCCATTCGGGACACTTTTACACAACTGGGGGATCGGAAACAGCCGTAGTCGGGACACTTTTACACAACTAAATCAAGAAACAGCACGAAAAAAATGCTTTGGAATCTTCATTTATAGGGAGTTAGATTCACTATCTCCGTAAAAAAACGTATCTTTGCATCAGTAAACAACAAGTGTCCGCCTATGAAGGAAAGTAATACACAAAAAGAGTTGAGCAGAGTCCCCAGGACTCTCAGCGAGTCTTCCAACACGAAAGTATTGGAAGTTCTATTTGATGCAGGCGGCACTGTCATGTCTGACATTATCATTTACGTGGCATCTTCACAAATGAAAGATCTGTTCGGCGACTGCTGGTTCTCCATCAACGATTTTTGTGAGGTCATGGGGTATGAACGAACCAAGTTGCAACGAAAACTGACCGAGAAGCAGCTTGATTTCCTGTTCAGCAACCAACGTCCGGTATATATCACCGAACAGAACGGCCAAAAGATAGAGCATCCGATAGAGAACACCTTTGAAGCGGCGTTATACCGTTTAGGGACATCCAACCTCAGTGTAGCATACGCCATGAACGGCAAGACGCAATATAAGTTCATTCAAATACTGGACCGCTTTGAGATAAAGGATAACTTCGGCACGAAAAAGCGCACCAAGCGGAATTACAACGTGCATCTGAGCAAAGATCTGATGAATACTTTGCTTACCGAATACAATCTGCTGGAACTGAAAGACTACCGTAACCTGCCCAACCGCAAAGGCTACCGCAAGTTTTATCTGAACCTGGCGAAAATGATTTACCTGATCAAGTATAAGATTGACCAAGGACAAGCACCTTATTTCACCGTTACGGTTGACCAACTTGCCAAGGAATTTGATGTAACGGTAAAGGACAACCATGACCGGAAGAAGAAGGTGACCAGCATCTTAAACGGTATCAACAAAAAGCTGGAGAGAACCAAATTCCAATACCAGTACATCAAAGGAAAAGGGGAGAAGTGGCCCTACACCGTACAGTTTTTCTTTGACCAGGAAACATTGGAATATTTCGACGAAAAGATAAAGGCGATACTGACCTCGCAATATCACGATGCGCTTAAATCATGCTTCTTGTTAAACAAGAAAGGCATTCCCGTGAGCAGACATTATCAATATAAGGATTTCTTTAAATTGGGAACCGGCGAATATTATCATGAATTTACCGCATGGCTTTATTCTGAAGAGGACAAGGAGATTAAGGAGAACATCTACCGGGATATCTATATAAAGGTAGTAGGCATTCGTCCAGAAGACCTTGCCGTCAACTTAAATCCCTAAAAGTTGGAACAAAAACCATAAAATAGTATCTTTGCAGCGGATTGTCAGAAAATTGGCAGCCCGCTTTTTACATACGTCCGTCTGTCTAACAAAAGAGTGGCATCTATCGTTAAGGAATTAACAACAACAGGCGCATGCCTGTACCAGTATGAAACTGGTACGGGGCGTGCCTTTGTTGTTGGAACGCCACGTCCATGTTAGAGGGTACGTTTCCGTACCCTTATATAAACATAAAACAAATTCAATGGTTCAAACAATTGCCACCCTGATAGATGAGACGCTCATGGTAATGGGCGCCCATCTTCACGTGCGGATGACAGACGAAGAAAAGGCGTATCTTGATGCTCATTTCGAGCTTATCCATATCAAAAAGGGAGAACACCTCGTCACCAGGGGCGAGGAAGTATGCTACCTCTATTATCTGGAATCCGGCATCGTCCGGTTATGGTTTCCGGACAAAGAGAATAGAGAGATTTCAGCACGGTTTATCCAAGCCAAAGAGTTCATCAATTTTTTCCTTTCACATGAAGAACACCATGCCCACTACAATATCAAGGCATTGGAGCCATGCAAGATCTGGAGATTGCCCAAAAAAGATCTTCATCAGCTATATGAGTTATCCATCAATTTCAACAAGCTGGCCAGAATACATTTGGTAAGATCCATCAACCGCAAAATAATAAGGGAAGAGGAGTTTTACACACTGGATGCCGAAGCGCGTTACAAAGCGCTTTTGGCCAATGAAAAATGGCTGTTACGTTCAATACCCTTAAAAGACATAGCAAGTTATATCGGCATCACGCCACAAGCATTGAGCAACATCCGAAAGCGCATATAAACCAAACCCTATAAGCCGGGCAGGACAGTTTTACACAACTAATCCTATCCGGCTTTTTTCTGTAGAATTATTCCACACCTGCCGGTTTACGGCACATGTATTTTTTAATGCACATTAAATAAACACGAAAGGCCCTTTAAAAGCCCTTCATAAAATTTGTCCTCCCGTATATAATCTATATGTTTGGAGCGAAAACAACGCGATAAGCACCTTGATTCGGTTCTGCCGACAGGAATCCGCGTAAATTGGAAACACCGTATGAGACAAATAGAAAAATATATAACATTAATAACCTAAAGAGTAATTCCCATGGAACACATCAGACTGACTGCTATCAGCCTTAGCCTGCTGTTATGCACCGTAAGCGCTTTTGCGCAACGCCATTATGAGAACATCCCGGCACTTGAATTGAACTACGGCACTAACCTGTTCGGCAATGCAGGCAACTATTACAACCTGTCCTTTTCCAGATACATCAACCGGACAAGCTATTGGAAAGCCGGGTTTAGCTATTTTGAGAAACCTTACGAATATACAGCCAACCTACCGCAAGTCTCTACCTTGAACCCGGAAGAAACGATTCCCGAAACGATACATGACAAGGGTAAGGACTTTTTTGTGGACGGCGGTTATTACAGAACCCTGGCCTGCAACCTGAAATCCGTTTACTGGGGCATCGGCCTGGGAGGATTCATCGGTACAGAATACGTCCGCCACCCCGATAAGGAATACAACTTCATCATCGGCCCGAAACTGGAAACGGAACTGGAAGTATTCATCCTGCCCCGAACGGCATTGCTTGCCCGCATACAACAACATTGGAATCCCCTATCCATTGACAAGTGGAACACTGTCTGGAACGTAGGAATAAAGATACTGCTCTACTAACCGACAAATCATATCACCATGCTTATTATCATATTGTTAGCCGATACAAATGTATCCGGCCTGATCTCCTTATACCGTGAAATAGGCGCCATGCTGATAGGGGTAGGCTTTCTATGTGCCGGACTAGC